>JAQICU010000250.1 GCA_027858325.1 Candidatus Cloacimonadota bacterium | reverse complement strand
TGTCTAAATAATCATATTCGTGTGATTTTAATTTTATAAACTCGTTGTCATCTTTTTTAGGGTTGTCTTTTTTCCATTTTTCATACTCAGGTTTAAACAAGTCCTTTAGTAAATCTAGCAATAAAGCACCCCAAAGAGGGAAATTAGTATTTGCATTTTTACTGAAACCTGAACCAACTAAAACAGACATCTCTTGTTTTAATAATTTATTACGAATTTTATCAATGATATTTTTATCTCTTTTTTTCACTTTAACCTTCCTAAATATATATTAAACAATAGCCGATAATGTTTATGTATGTGTCATTTTGTCGCTAACATATACCAAATTGGTTGTATACGACAACTCCGCCAAGGCGTTTATATGTCGTGGATATTTCATTTAGATTTTTCAATTTCGTTATCCATTTACATTCATAATTTTTTCAGTTTCCTTAAGAATTAAAGGCTCGCATCCGAAAGTTAGAAATTGTTTGCCTGCTGTCAAATATTTTATTCTAGACTGTTAGTTTTTAGTAATTAGCTATTAGCTGAACTCCTTGCTGTTCCTCTTTAGTAAAGAGGAAACGTAGAGAAGCAGGAAGAGTTCTCTCACAAACTCTTATGTTCCCTTCTCTTTTGTTAAAGAGAGGGGACAGCAGTTTACCAAGTGAAATTCAGCTTGCTGAATATTTCTACAGGGGGGGTGAGTTAAAGATAAGCAATTAGCTGTTTGCCATAGCTTCGAAGAACTTTCATCCTATGTTTTTTTTGATTCCATATTGTAAGTAACGGGAGTTTTATATTTCCATTTTTCCCAAAGTTTCTCATCTGTAAGCAAACTAACCATAAAATCCGCAACATTAATTCTACTTATTTTGCCAGCATCAAATATTGGACTTCTTATAGATGAAGTATGAACTGTATATTCTGATACTTCAACTTCATTAATTAATGTATCAGGTCTTACCGCAACCCATTCAATATGCTTATCACTTATACCTACTGTGTCGATTAAATAACCAATTGCTAATTCATTGTCTTGTTGTGGTGGTAATAAAAATCTCATGATCTTCATTACCAAATTCTCCATTATATTGAATTTTTCATTCTGTAATTTATTTTTGCAAGCAGTAGTGTTCATCAATATTATTTTCATGTTTTTTTTTGAACTAATTTCATTAATATTACTAACAATCCTTTCTAATGAATCAGCTACTAGCGTGTGAGGTTTGGCAAATATTCCTTTTAACGTTATATTATGACCTAGACAAGATATTACAGCATCTACATCACTCAAATATTGTTTCAAATTTTGATTATCAATTTCTAATATGCTAGCTTTTATTACTTCTATTTGCTCATTACTTTTTATAGAGTTAAATTTTTCTACATTTCTTGTTAATGCTTTAACATAAACCCCTTGTTTTATTAAATGAGTAACAACTTTGAAACCTGTAGCACCATTAGCACCTAATACTAAGACTTTCAAATATTTACCTCCAGATAATATTTTTTTCACAACGATTGATTTACTCTTTAGAATTTGTGACTATTTCTCCTTCATAAACTTTAGAGTAAGATTCCCAATTCGGATTACCACCCACGGTTCCACCTATTACATAAATTTTATTGCCTATGGAACTACAACCAAAAAATACATTCTTTATGGGTAGTGGAGATGTTTCTATCCATTGATCAGATTTAGCTTTATAAATAAAAACCTTTTTTGAAGTGTCCTCTTTACCATTTATCAAGGTCTGCCCACCTAAAACAATTATTTCA
Source organism: Candidatus Cloacimonadota bacterium (assembly GCA_027858325.1). Classification (GTDB taxonomy): domain Bacteria; phylum Cloacimonadota; class Cloacimonadia; order Cloacimonadales; family TCS61; genus Tenebribacter. Next base: position 2,654 of record JAQICU010000250.1, on the reverse strand, counting down.
TTATTCACCACAGTAACACCTGGTTTAAAGAGCAATAGCGGCAAATCATTTTTTTGCACCCATTTATCTGAGTTTACATTATAAGTTTCGACGGTCCATATATCGCCATAAATATTCTCCTTAGTACCGGCACCGCCAATTACATAGATCAGTGAATCTAAGGTTACAACTGCGGCATTATTCCTTAAAGAAGGAATTGCTGCTCTCTCCTCCCAGGAATTGGATAAAACATCATATACTTCATTTTTGTTCGTTATATTTTTCCATGAAGTGAGTCCACCACTTATATAAATATTATTTCCAACAACTCCACAACTGATGTGTTGTCGACCGGTTGGCATTGGCTCTAAGATTTTCCAGCTATTGGTTTCAGGGTCGTATTCACGGTTTGTATCTTTAAACAGGTCTCCACCTATGGCATAAATTTTGTTATTAACAGCAGCTAAGGCTAAATTAATTGTAGGTTGTGGGATATTTGCCAATTTTATCCACTCATTAGTCTTGGGACTGAATTTGTAAAAAGCTGATGTTTTTACAATTTTACTTCTTCCTGCCACAAAATATATTTCATTGTTCAAGCCAACAGCTTCACCTGAATAATAACCTTTGGGAAGTGAGGCTAATTCTTTCCAAACTATACTTTGGGCAAAAGCTGAAGATAAGGCTGTAAATAATATCAGAGAGATCAATAATTTTTTCATTTTATTTCCTCTTTATTTTAACAGATTTTTTTGTCTTAATTTATCAATAATTCCAGAACTCACCCACATTATATCCTCGTTATCACGACCATGCCAGCGCGTGAAAAAAAGGTATTTGCCGTCAGACGAAACATAAGGAAATCGCTCCCCTCTCTTAGTGTTGATTGTTTCACCTAAGCTTTGGGCTTCAGTCCAAGAACCGTCTGATTGCCTGAAGCAGACAAATAGGCTTTGCCCACCGCCCAGACGATCGGAAGAAAATAGCAGGTAGCTCTCATCGGGTGCGATAAATGGCATCCAGTTTATTACACCTTCAGTCGCATTGATACTTAAAGGAAGTAGTTCCGGTTTTGCAAAAACTCCATTAATACTTTCGGATCGGTAAATGCCAAAATCATTCCTTGAACCCAAGCCTTCAGCATGACCAAAGAAATAGAGGGTGCCATTGTTTGTGATTGATGGGCCATACATATACTTCAGTTCGGGGAAGCGAGTTATAAGATCTATGCTCTTTGGTTCACTCCATTTCTCACCTTGTTTTGATACGAAATACAGACCATTTTCCTCTGTATCAATGGGTATAAAGTAAATGTGTTTGCCATCCGGAGAGAAGGCCGGCATTCCTCCGTATGGAGAGCTTTCGGGTTCTGTCCATTGACCCGCCACACGACGCATAACTTTAAGGAATATTTCAGTTTCCTTTCCTTTATGGCGTAGGTTCGATTGCCAAAAAACCTGATCGCCATCAGGAGAGAAAGATGGGTAACCGTGTTCAACGGTACTATCGACAGAAATGATTTCTGGTGCAAAAATGACAGGGACATCCCCAGGTGGGGTTTGACCTAAGTAATCTCCTTTCAAGTTTGTAAACTCTTGTCCAAATAAAGATATCGCAGTGAATAACATTATAAACATTAATTTTCTCATTTTAACTCCTCTAAAATTTGTGTATCACGATCCATACTATCCAGCTTACTTATCATAAAAAAACGATTTTCTTTTCATACTATTTTCAAATACAGAAATATCTATAAAATCATTTATCAGACTAATCGAATCTTTTACAGTTTTTATTTCTGCAGGCGGAATATGCATCAGTGCGATATTCTTTGGATTAATATGTTGTTCAGTAAATTCTCGTTCTGCTTTATTATTCCAGAAACCGTAAAAATTCAAAAATGCTAAATCAATATCTTCGTTTTGTAACTGCAACTTTTTAAACTCAACTATCTCAGAACCATTATAATCTCCGGAATGAAATATTTTGAGCCCATTAATTTCTATTAAATACCCAACGTTTTCGATCTCCGGGCGTGAATCGTGTTGTATAAAAAACGATCTTACTCTTACTCCTTGAATAGTAGTATCAATTTTTAAGTCATTATTTTCATCTAATTGCACTATCTGATTTTTAAATTTTTTATAATCGGGATACTTTAACAATATATCGGTTACTCCCGGTGGTGCAATTAGAATGTTTTCTGTATTATGAATAAGATATGCTGCCACCATAGAAGGATTGAAATGATCTCCATGATCGTGCGTAATTAACATTAGATTTGAATTATTAAAAGGATCCTTTTGAGTAATTATACTAGAAACAATAGAATCTGCAGGTACTAAATAATTACCCCAACCTTGATTAAATAAAGCATCGATTATTATTTGTTTTCCGCTGCTTTCAATTAAAAATCCTGAATTCGCAACATATGTAACATCAATCTTCTTTTGTCCATAACAAGGTGATAAAATCATATTGACTAATCCTATAAACATTATAAACAATATATTTTTCATTTTTATCTCCATTTTAATTTTATATAATATGATCCAATTTATCTAAAAGTGCTTTATCAAGAAATGTATGTTCTCCGGGTAATTGAAGTGAAATAAATTTAGCCCAGTCTTCTACACTACAATGAACCCGACCGGCAGGACTTATAGCTTCGTTAT
>JAQICU010000215.1 GCA_027858325.1 Candidatus Cloacimonadota bacterium | reverse complement strand
GGCGGAACTCATAAAAGCACTCATGGATGCATTCGAAAGGGTTGGATTAATTGATATGATAAAGTCCAGACCCTCTCAACTTTCCGGTGGAGAATGCCAGCGTGTTGCCATAGCCAGGGCTATTGTGAAGAAACCAGATCTAGTACTGGCAGACGAACCAACTGCCAACCTGGATGCTGAGAATTCTCATCATATCCTCAAAACAATGAAAAAAATTAATGAGGATCTGGGAACAACATTTATTTTCGCTACTCATGATGCTAAAGTAATTAAATATTTAAGAAGAAAAATATCACTTCTAGATGGTAAAGTGAATAAAGACGAAATAGTTAATGGAGGCTGAGCATGATCTTTCAATTTATTATCATTCAAATAAATTATATTACTCTGGTTTTACTTTCCTTTGTCATCCTGAGTGTCCGGCAACTGCCGGATGTATCGAAGGATGGAGGTTTCATTGAAGAGAACTTACGAAGAATTACTTCACACTTCGACAAAGCCTGTCCTGAGCTTGACGAAGGGCTCAGTGTGACAAAAAAAACGGTTGGAGGTGACAAATGATTTTCAAACTCGCTTTAAAAAATATATTGGGAGCAGGCTTTCGAACCTGGCTGAACATATTCATTCTCTCTCTTTCCTATTTCGCCATAATCGCTTTACAGGGATTCTATGTCGGCTGGCAGGACGATGCAGAACGTGAAATTAAAAACTGGGATATTGCGGGTGGACAATACTGGCATGAAACCTATGATCCATATGATCCATACGCTTTGGAAGACAGCCATGCTCCTATCCCTGAAAAATTAAAAACTATGATCTCTGAAGGTGATGCAATTTCACTTTTATTCACTCCTGCTACTATCTATCCTGAAGGCAGAATGAGAAATATTATTCTTAAGGGTATTGATCCAGATCAAACCCTGATTGAACTTCCAACAAAATACCTGACAGATTCTGAGAATGAGATAAGTTGTATAATTGGTTCCGGATTTGCTGACAATTTGAATATAAAAGAAGGAGATTTTATTGTTTTACGCTGGCGTGATAAAAATGGAGCATTTGATGCTCGTGATGTAAAAGTAGCACACGTTTTCTCTACAACCGTTCTTAATGTGGAGAAGGGTCAAATATGGATATCATTGCCAATTCTGCAAGAAATGCTTGGTCTACCAGATGAAGCAACCATCATCACAGTAAAAGATGAGATGTTTAATAAAGAATTCTCTGGCTGGCTGCACAAGGATCTGGATTTTTTACTTCTTGATCTCACGAATATGATCCATATGAAAACCGTGGGATCATCGATCATGTATGCAATTCTGCTTTTCCTGGCAATGATAGCAATTTTCGATACACAGATACTTGCGATCTTCCGACGTAGAAAAGAGATGGGAACTATGATGGCTATGGGAATGACACGTCCTAAAATAATTCAGTTATTCACAATGGAAGGTGTTTTACATGCTGTTCTGGCTATTTTTATCGGAGCAATCTATGGAATTCCGCTATTAAGACATTTTGAAAAAGTAGGAATGCAACTGGGAGCCGATGCTAAGGAGTGGGGCTTAAGCGGTTTGGATGACGCACTTTATCCTGTTTACGGCTGGAAACTGGTTGTAGGAACAATAATCTTGGTGCTGATAACGACAACCATAGTTAGTTTTCTTCCCACCAGAAAGATAGCAAAATTGAAACCAACCGATGCTCTGCGCGGGAAGATGACGAAGTGAGGAAAATAATATGTTAAAATTTCTAGCAAAAGGACTCATGCGGGATCGATCCAGGAGCCTCTTCCCCATTATGATCATCGCGACAGGAGTATTATTTACTGTTCTTATGTACAGTTGGATGATGGGATTCACAACCATGTTTATCCGGGAAAATGCCAGATTTGAAACCGGACACGTTAAAATCGTGACAAGAGCATACAATGACTTGATCGACCAAAAGCCGTATGACCTGGGATTGATTAATGTGAACGAAAAAATTGAGATGCTGGCAAGTGAATACCCTCAGATGCATTGGCAGCCCCGCATCTATTTTGGTGGTCTATTGGATCTGCCTGATGAAAACGGAGAAACCTTGACCCAGGGAGAAGTTATCGGCTTTGGTGTTGATCTGTTTTCCGATTCCTTTGAACAGGAACTTCTAAATCTGGAAGAAGCACTCACGATAGGAACCTTGCCTAAAGAAAGAGGTGATATTCTTATCAGCCAAGAAGTTGCAGAAAAACTTGGAATAAACATCAATGATGTAGTAACGATCATTGGAAGTACGATGTATGGCTCGATGGCAATGAACAATTTCACGGTTTGCGGAATGGTACGTTTCGGTGTTCAGGCAATGGATCGTGGAGCTGTGATTGTAGATATCTCTGACGTGCGATCGTTTCTGAATATGGAAGATTCTGCCAGCGAGATTCTCGGTTTCCTACCAGAATATAAAGAAAGCCCGACATTTGAGATCGCTGATATTTTTAATGCGAAATATAATAATGAAAATGATGAATTTTCTGATATAATGCTGCCTTTAAGAAAACAGGCTAATATGGAAATGATGATAAATACCTTGGATGAAAGATTGGGGATGTTCATTTTCGTATTCATTTTCATTATGTCATTGGTATTATGGAATTCCGGTTTGATGAACGGGATCAGGCGTTATGGAGAGATCGGTGTGAGATTGGCTATTGGTGAGAGCAAGGGACACATATACCGTTCGCTGATACTGGAATCTTTTCTTATCGGGATTGCAGCCACAATCATCGGTACTGTTATCGGACTTGGATTTTCATATCTTCTCCAATACAATGGACTCGACATAGGCTCAATGATGAAGGATGCAAATATGATTATGGGAGCCACAATGCAAGCACAAGTAACTCCTGTAAGTTATTACATCGGTTTTATCCCGGGAGTTATTGCTTCTGTTATTGGAGCGATCTTTTCCGGTATAGGAATCTATAAAAGAAATACAGCACAATTATTCAAGGAGTTGGAAACATGAGAAAATTAAATTTAATCTTAATCTTGATCTTAATCTCGACCTTCTTTTTGTTCGCAGAATACCCGGATGGAAATGAAATACTGAAACAAATTGATAAGAACATGTACGCTGAGAACATGATCTCAACTTCACAGATGATAATTCATGGCAGACGCGGCAGCAGAACAATGAAACTGAAGTCATGGACGGAAGGAGAAGATAGATCCTTCTCAGAATATCTGGCACCTCCCAAAGATGCAGGAACAAAAATGCTTAAACTTGATGATAAACTGTGGATATACAATCCTTCTGCTGATCGCACAATCCAAATATCCGGACATATGCTGCGCCAATCTATGATGGGCTCCGATATTTCCTACGAAGATATGATGGAAGAAAATGAACTTTCTGAAGTTTATTCAGCTAAGACGATTGGAGAAAAGAATTTTTATGATGTTGATTGCTGGGTTCTGGAATTAACTGCTATTACCGATGATGCAGCTTATCAAACAAAAAAAGTGTGGATAGATAAAGAAAAATTGATCCCGCTGAAAGAAGAACGTTACGGAAAAAGCGGGAAGCTGCTCAAAACAACCGAGATATTGGAAGTTGTGAAGATTGGTAAACGCTGGTATCCGAAAAGAATGATATTTAAGGA
>JAQICU010000200.1 GCA_027858325.1 Candidatus Cloacimonadota bacterium | reverse complement strand
ATCGGGCAATTCGTGAATTGCCCCTACAAAAATCCTCTTGTTGATAAGTTGAACTTATCAACACAATTGCGTTAGCAAGTTCAACTTGCTAACGAGTATAATTGCCCCTACAAAACAGTAGGGACGATTACCCTTAATCGTCCGAAGTGAAATGTTAACCTATAGAACATCCTTCCTATGGAGAGCAACGTGCAAGATTCGTCAGAATGACGCAAATTATATGGTAAAAAAAACGCCCCGATTACTCGGGGCGTTCTAGTTGATCTATGAATTACTTCATTAAGATCATTTTCTTAGTGCTGTTATAAGTTTGTGTTTTCATCTTGTAGAAATAAACACCACTTGATACAGATTTACTTGTATTATCTTTACCATTCCAGATCGCTGTGTGATCACCTGTTTCCATAACTTCATTAACAAGTGTTTTAACAAGCTGTCCTTTGATGTTGTAAACCTGAAGAGTCACTTTACCAGCATCTTTTATGGAGTAAGCAATATTCGTAACCGGATTGAATGGGTTTGGATAGTTGCCATGAAGCTTGGTAGCAGCTATAACAATTTCATTACCTTCAGTTCCGTTGAAAGTAAATGGAACCTCAACAATTTCAGATACACCATCATCATATACTGCAGATACACCTGCAATATAATCATCATCTGGAATTAAGTCGACATATGTATATTCAAATACATCAATACCAACTGTCTCAAGAATAGTTCCCATATCATCAAGATATACATTGTAACCTGTCAGATCACGTGTGTCAGTGCCAACTTCACTAAGTGTGATATCGTCAAAGTAACACTGAGGACTATTACCAGCAGAAGCCCAGGCAAAAAGGTTCAGCCCACCTAAGGAAAGAAGACCGGGTGTTCCAAATGTGCCGAGTGTCCACTGATATCCAAATTCCATTACGCCATCTACATAGATGTCACACCAGTCAGCATCAAGATCTATAACTAATTCCATATTGATCCATGTATCAAAATCAAATGGGAAAGTTAAGGCAGCAGCTGCACCGGCATCGACTGTGGCAATTCCTGTTACATCAAACTGAACCTGGAATGCCCATTCCTCACCGATTGTATTGGTTTTTTGAAGATTATAATAACCACAATATCCTGTTGGAACTAACAAATTAAGTTCCATGGAATAAACTCCGGAGGTGTAATTATCCATAAGTAATACAAGGTCAGATGTACCTTCTACTACTACAGAATTACTGCCGCTGAGAGCTTCTACATCTGATATCAATGCATCTTCCGCACCACCCGGTGCATTAGACCAGGTTGTCCAATCTGCTGATTGTACTGCCAGGTAGTCACCTACTGTGTAAGATTCAAGATCATCTTCGTAAATTACTCCACCTACAGCTGGTGCTGACCAGGATAGTGTTCCGGCAACATCATCTACAGCTACATTGCTTGGTGGATCTAAGATAGGTTCGCCACCAGGATGCTGTCCAAGATATTCAAATGTATCTTCATCATAAACGATCCATTCGGAATCTGTGGCATTTGTTCCGGCAGAAAGAGCCCAGTCAGTATTACCTGTTGTAATAGCATCTTTTCTTACCAGAGTATGGTTTTGAGTTGCTTCAGTTATTCCAGCAACATCCCAACCTGAACCCGGATCAACATCAGGATCACCGATAATATCTATCAATGTCCATGTCGTTCCACCATCAGCTGTATATTCAAGCCCGCGTGCATCATCACCGTTATGGTGAACAACACTAGGATAAGTAAGAATTTCATCAGCATTAGCAGGATCGAAGAGTGTAACATCTGTATCAGCATTCAATAGTACCCATACATCACCATCAGCTAAAGTAGCTCCAGTTGGGAATATATGTTGGAATTCCCATCCGCCGCCGTTTACTGATTGGTTAATACGGAAATCATCAAGATTGATCACATCACCGGTATTATTCCAGATCTCCATAGCTTTATTATTGCTGCTGCCTTCGATGTATTCAGAGATGATAACATCTGGAGCTTCAAGCTCAACATAAGTGAAAGAGTAATCGATAGGATCAGATTCACCTTCATCATAATCAGCTGTTACACCAGCTAGGTAAGTTGTGCCATCAACAAGTCCAGCATATTGATAGAATAGATCTGTAGTAAATTCTACAAAAGTACCATCAAGATATACATTGTATCCGAGGAATTCTCTTGAAATTTCATCGAATGGTGTATATACGTGGTTAGGATCAGCAGCGATCATACCATTACCAGTAGGAGTAGATCCTGTATATTCAGTGTAATAACCTTTCTCAAGTTTAAGATCTAGGTCAACATGACCAAGAGCAACACTTCTACCAGCAGGGGAAGTACTTACAAAACCTCTAAGCATCCAAGCTTGGTTGTCGATAGCATACTCATTATAGATGCTAGTCCATGCAGCACCATTATAAGCGAAGTAGTCGTAACGATCAAGTATTACTTCTGTTACAGGGCTAGTAGGCTCGTTAGCTTCACCGCCTGGTCGCTCTGCATACATACCAATCCAAAGGTTTTCTGTATTATCAAATGGAACTGCAGAATCAAGAACGATCTCGTTCCACCCTATTGTTAATGTACCCGTAACATCTTGAGTATAAAGAACAGTCATT
>JAQICU010000199.1 GCA_027858325.1 Candidatus Cloacimonadota bacterium | reverse complement strand
TAAAATAATAATTAATAATATTAATACTTCATAAATATTGAAACATTCGGAAAAATTCGTACTGCTCATATCTTGTCAATAAAAGTTTAGTATAAATAATAAAAAAAGCCGACATAATTGCCGGCTTTCAATTTGTTAAGATCTTTAATTATAATGTGATTGCTTCTACAGGGCAAGAATCGAGACAAGCACCACAATCAACACATTTGTCTACAATAACAACAGCTTTATCGTCTTTCATTTCAAGAGCTTCCGTAGGACATGTATCGATGCATGCGCCACAGCCAATACAAGTTTCAGCATTAATAGTTACAGCCATTTTCTTCCTCCATTAATCAATTTTGTGCAAAAATTAGGAACTAGTAATTTAGTTCAAGTTTTTTTTATATAATTCTTATCTTCTATTTTATTTATTTTGTTAAAGTAAAGAAATCACAGGCATTTTCATATGATTGTTCTGCGATTCTCTTTGGAGTTGTTCCCCGAATTTCCGACATTCTTTCTATTATATATTGTAGATTCAAAGGTGAATTTCTTTTCCCTCTTTGCGGATGGGGAGAAAGATAAGGTGAATCTGTCTCGATAAGGAATTTATCAACCGGTACTAATCTAATAATATTTTCTAGATTAGAATTTTTGTAAGTTACTGTTCCGGTAAAAGAGATATTCCAACCTTTTTCTATAACTTTTTGTGCAAATATTTCATCACCTGAGAAACAATGAAAAACAACATTTTTTGCATTATTCCTATTTAAGATATCATAACAATCTTCATGAGCATCTCTATCATGAACGATGATAGGCATATCCAATTCCAGAGCAATTTTTATCTGCTGCTCAAATACTTTTTTCTGAACATCTTTCGGAGATAGATTCCGAAAATAATCCAACCCGATCTCTCCGATTGCGATCACTTTGGGATGTTGAGCTTTTTTGCGGATAAATTCTGCATTGAAATCGGTTGCATCATGCGGGTGAAAGCCAACTGCTGCATAGATCCGATCATATTTTTCTGCCAGTTTTATACTTGCGTTACAGGTTTTCTCATCTAATCCAATATTAAGTATGTACTCAATTCCATTGTTAAAACATTTTTTTAGTAATTGTTCCCTATCTTTGTCGAAATGCGGAAAATCCAGATGCGCATGTGTTTCAAATATTTTCATATTACCTCTTTATATTTTCAGTAGGGTGCAGGACCATCATGATAAGATCTATCTTGTATTCTTTACTAACATGAAAAAAAACCTCTGCCAGGTCACAAGAACCACTTTGAGATCTTGCTACCAGAAAACCCTTGAACTCAATTGTTCCGTTTATTTTTTTAATACTATCAATCCCAAAATATATTGTTCTATCTTGCCAGTATTCGTTAAGAAGAAGCAGGATATCTGAGTAAGAATCAGCTTCATAGAGTTCACGCTTATTAGTATAGACAACAAGTGTAGAAGCTACTTCATCATGAATTAACAGAAAATTCAAGAGCTTAGAACCAATAGATCGATGTTCATAAATGAGGTGCGGAATATAATTAGCGATAACTGAAATTTCTGTTTCAGATAAACTCGACATATCAATATTATCAGTTCCTAATGTTATTGTTTTACCTTCCAACTTCAGATCATTTAGCGGAAATATCTCTACAATATCCGTACCAATTTCCACCACTAATGAAATATCACCATCTAATTTATTTTCACTCTTTTCAATTTCAAGACGCCATAAGTTCTGTTCAGATGAGATTGTATGGTTTTGAAATTCCTCTGTAAGAAATTCGTGAATATCTTTTATTTTATTATGAAGTAGTTCACGTCGTGGAGGAGTTTCAAAATATTTTCTAATATATTCAGCAAGCGAAAGATCTTCGATTTGTTGCTTGATCTCTTTCATTTCAGGCTCAATAATAGGCGGGAAAAATTCATCACTTTTAGTAAATTCACGCGCGCGAATTCCTAAGATAAATTCATTAATATTGTAAACTTGGGGAAATGAAATCTTGAATTCATCCATTTTATCTGAGATGAATTTAAATCCTAATGTATCTGCCTTAGTTGTTAATTCTACAGATTGTAACTTGATTCTTGGAACAGGACGATCTTCCCACAAAAGATTCAGGGCATTCTCTCCAGTTTGTTCTTTGTATTCCAAAATGATTTTATCGTGATCTACAAGATCAGTTATAAACATTTTATCGTTACAGTTCAGCCGATAGATGAATCTTTCCAAAAAATGGATATAAAATTTAATTTTTTGTTCATCATCTAAATAGTATAAAAAAGGCACAATCTCTCTTTGAGAGCTGATCTTCCAGTTCCGCCAATCGTATTCCACGTTGATTTCACGACCGTTTTTATCTCTGAAACTTCTA
>JAQICU010000239.1 GCA_027858325.1 Candidatus Cloacimonadota bacterium | reverse complement strand
TATTTCATCCGGAAAATCATAATTAGAATTGTGAAGTTGTGGATGATCTTTCCCAGCGCCTAAACCAAAATATGCACCTTTTATTTTCTGAGTAAAATAGGAAAAATCTTCAGTCCAGGAAAAAGGATGTTCTCTTATAATTATCTTTTTGTTCATTCTCTGCGCTGCCTTTTCAATAACAGCCAGACATTTATCATCATTTATGATCTCTGGAAAATATTCAGTCCATTTAATTGAGTGCTCTAATTTATACTTATGAGCAATTTCCTGTACCAAAACTATTGCTTTTTCCTGCATGATATTCATTGAATCTTTTCCGTGAGAACGCAAAGTAGCCATGATTTCGGCTTTTCCCGGAGCAGTTCCGAAAGCAATTTCCCCAAGTTTTGCATAAATTATTGTAATCATTGCTGAATCAATTAATTTTTTAGAAAGCAGAATAAGCTCATCGATTATATTTGTCATTGCCTGAACTGGATTATTACCATTCTCCGGATGTCCTGCATGCGAAGTTTCACCCTGTAAATTAATTATCATACCAATAGAGGTTGATGAGAAAACGCCTTTTTTCAAAATTATCGACCCTTCTGTGTAGCCCGGAAGATTGTGGAGTGCAAAAATATAATCCGGTGTTAGTAATTTAAATTCATCATCTTCAAGAATAAGCTTTGCTCCTTCAGCAATTTCTTCAGCAGGTTGGAATAAAAGTATAATTTTTCCTTTGAATCCTAATTGTGTTATCTTTTCTGCAAGTCCGATAAGTATTGTTGCATGACCATCATGACCGCATTTATGAGAGACACCGGCATTCTTGCTTTTATAGGAGAATTCGTTCAATTCGTTTATCGGCAAGGCATCTAATTCTGCACGAAAGGCTATTGCAGGTCCTGGCAACTTCGAATCAAAAACAGCAGCTAATCCATATCCACCTAAATTTGTAATTATTTTATCGGGTGAAAACCGCTTTAAAATTTCTATAATATACTCTGCTGTTTTTTTTTCTTTACCCGATAATTCAGGATGTTTATGAATTATTTTTCTGATATTAATTAGATCCAGACTCACTAATTAACCTCTTTCCACTTCTTCTACTTCACGATACCATCTTTTCTTTTCACCAATAATTGCTCGCAATTTCCATTTCAAACTCTTTGGTTTTTCATCGATTAACTGAGAAAGCACTCCTAGTTTATCTTTTATTTTTTTGGCATTTTCTTTATTCAAGTATTCATCGGACAGTTTGTAGGTTTTTTCAATATTCAAATTTGTAGTTTTCCACCAACCCCAATCATTGGAACATAATTTTGCCAGATATTCTCCATTGATATATCCATTATTATTTCCATCAGTAGAAATAGGATACTGACTCAACAAAACCATCATATCAATAATATCTCTCTTGTTTATCTCTACAATTTGTAGTTTTCCAAGAAGTAGATCGATCAAACTTATGGTGGGGTTATCAATTTCCAATCTCTTTCTGAAATCTATTTCATGGCAAAATCTTAATTTGTTTATGAAAATATCGGAATGTACCGGCTTATCAGGATGATAAAATATCCTCCTTTTATCACCAAATAAACGCAAAATATTTTGATTCTCAGACCAACCGAGTTCAAAGAAAATGTCCTGGACTTTTATAATGTCTTTTGAATAAACTATAAAATCGATATCATTGAGGAATCTTTGATTCTTATATGCGATATATTTATAATCAGGACATTTTAGACGGAAGGCGATGGAACCAACTACACGTAATGTCACATCAAATTTTTTAACTTTAGCCAATATTTCTTCCAGAATTTCAAAGAAACATGACTCTTGTATTTTTAATGTTTCTTCGTTGATCTCTGCTCCATCCGGGATAAATGGTATATTCTTTGCTTTCACAATTATCCTTCCACTTTCCAATGATTGATTATTTTCTTATCTACAATTTCGATTATGTAGCCACGTAAAATTCCTTCTCCATATTCTGAACCCGGGTTTACGACTGGAGTATTTCCGATCTTATCATGCCCATATGATTCGTGAATATGACCGTGTAGCCCTATCAGAGGCTGGTATTTCTCGATTGCTTCAGTAACAGCTTTGCTGCCAACATGTACAAAATTCACCTGACCGGCAACAATGACCGGTTTTTTATTTGCATCGAGTTCGGGAGCAAGATCGAGCATTGTTCCGAAGGGTGGGGCATGAAAATTGAAGATCGATCGGGAGGGATCATCAAGTTTATTCACTAGTTTTTTGATTCTCTTTTTCATCCCTTTTTCTTTATCTTCCCGTGGAGTATCCCAGGGAGTCGGATTTACATAATCCAGGCTGATAGTAGGAATTTTTAAAATATCTACCACATTATCCAGACACCAGACTACACCCTTCTCCCGGAACGATTTTATTTCATCATCGATTTCCCAGTCATCATCATTTCCGGGCATAACAACTACATCAACTTTAGAAAGATCGATCTTCTTAATAAGCATTTCCATCCACTGATGAATTCTGTCTTTTATCATTTGCATCATTAATTTTTCAACTTGTTCGGGATTATTTTGCAACTCTAATATTTTATCCTTATTGCACCGTAAAGTATATGCTCCAGCATCCTGGATCCTTTTTTCCATTTCATCTGTCTCTTTTCCTTTTTGCAGGGTCCAATTCTTACCAAAATAAAAAGCGTTATATTTTCCATTTCCCCTTTCTATTAAAGGAACGAGTGATTTCCCAGTTAGATCACCGCATAAAAGCAGTGCATCTACTCCATAAAGTTCAGGGATCCGCAGCCATTTTCTCCAAACACTGTTCGCCCCGTGTACATCAACCGAGAAAAATACTTTTGCCATCAAAACTCCTTCAAATGTTGTAATGAATTAATATAAATTAACTGAATGAATACTTTCGATATTGTCCTTAGTTTTATACAGAAAACAATGTATTCATTTGATCACAATAAAGCAAACTCTCGATTCTCTTTCAGATGATCAAAAGTTTGCCTTAGTTTTAAATTATCTCAATATCACTAAAATTATTCTGGTGGAATCTGTGAATATATTTGACTCACATCTACACCATCATTTTTGTTTTTATTTTGTTGTACTAAATAAATTATGATTCCTATAAGCATTACACCTATCAGGGTCAGCATTATCACAGGAGAGAAATTCCTGATAGAAAGATAAATAAAAAACCAGCCGATAATAAATGTAAATGCACCCAAAATGCTCATAACCGGGATCTTGAATATTTCCCATTTTACAGGAGAGCGGTCGTAAATCTCAGGTTTATGATAAGGAAGTAACATTGCGCTCAATCCATATGGCCAGAAAATAAAAAATGTAGTAAGTGTTAATATTGAAAGAATTACATTTACAGAAAGCAGCATTATCAAAACACCGATAAAGCAAAAAGCTGCATTCAAATGAACTGCATTTGTGGGAGAACCAGTTTTTCTATTTACCTTTGCAAGTGATTTGGGAAAAGATTTATCCATTGCTAACGCAAAAGCCAATCGAGAATTTGCCAGAAAACCGGGTAAAATGGAATTCGCAAACCATAAAGATATGGAAACTGCCACGATCAATCCAAACCAGATATTTTTGGTGATCGACATAAAATAGAATGGAATTGAAGGTTTGACAACATTTCCCATAATCTCTTTAAGAATTCCCGGATGATTATCAAAAAGAAAATCGTAACATCCGATAAAATTGCCAAATGCTTTATAAACAGATACAACAATAATTACGTAAAACAATCCGACAAAACTTGTTCCTAACATAAAACCTTTGATCATGGTTGTTTTGGGAGTTTTTATTTCGCCGCCTGCATAATTTATGATTGTTATACTGGCATAAGCCCAAATCACAACTATCAATGAGCTTATTGTTGAAGACCATGAGAATTTCTGTACCTTCCAACCTAATTCGACCGCTTTTTGTTGAATTAGTTCAAAAGCTCCTGCCCCCCAGGTTTGATTAAATGCAGTAGAAATACTCTCTATTCCACCTGATAAGAAAAACCAAAGAACTGCGATAACTGTTCCAACCAAAGGTATGAAAAAGGCAATTCGCATAATATTTTTAACTTTTCTAATTCCTTTGTAGGCAATATACCAAAATAAACTAACCCAGATAATACCACCAATGAGTTGCCCCGAAGAAGTCTGCATCAATCTTCCAGCATTTGCCAGCCAGCCTACACCGCTACTTAAAGCTGCAGTTGAGAATCCGGATCCGATCAAGCCAACCACAAGATAACCTAAAACTCCACTGGAAATTCCATACCCGATAAACAAGAGCCAGGAGCATAAGTAACCCATTGTTGGTCCTAATACACGACTTATTACAATATATAAACCTCCGGAACGGGGCATGGTTGCAGATGTGATCGAAACTAATAACATTACAGGAAGAAAAATTAATAGCCCGATCAAAAAAGCTAATGGCAAACTTGCACCGGGAAAATCTGCGGCAGTTGATACCGAATAAAACATTACTCCGGATGCTGCAGGTCCGGCGACAACAAAAATAAATACATCGAACCAGGATAATTCTCTCACTAGTCCTGAAGCTCGTCTCGTGAAAATAACACCTTCTTTCATAAATCCTCCTATAATTATTAATACGAATACAAATTCTAATATTGAAAAAATATGCTACTTGTCAACCTTGAAATCAGAATAGGTGAGATTAATTGGAGAAAACTCAATTTATTTTTTAAAAGTGAGTACATATAAATGCTAATAAATTAAAAAGTAACACCCAAGACTGCAACGTGAAAAAACGATTAGTCAATGTTACATTTCTTTTATTTGTTTAAAGATAACTCTGTTTATTGAACGTTTTTTCAATTCGTCAAAAATGTTTCTTTGCAAAAGCACGTCCTGAATGTGATTTGAGATATTTCTCTAATGATCTTGCCTTATCTTCAGATTCAAACGCTGTATAGTTTATAATCTTCCATGGTTTGTATTTATTTGTATGAGGAACTTCTCCATTATTATGTTTTTCGATACGTTTTTTCAAATCTTTTGTATAACCTGTGTAATGTTTAGTTGTATCTGTTAAACTTTCTAAAATATATACGTAATACATGATGACCTGCCCGGGCGTAGTTTTGAACGTACTCTTTGGTGATTTGTCCAGCTTCGTAGTTGAAGCTACTTCGCCGTGACAGTCTTCGTTATCTCACTTCGTTCCAAACGAAGACTGGTGGAGGGGGCGGGAATCGAACCCGAGTTCTTATTGGGTTTTTAGACTATCTTATATACAATTATAAATCGTTATATATATCCGATAAATAAGCTCTAAGGAATGATTTGACACATTTCAATACTTATATAAATTTGCATATAGTTATATGTGCTTATAAGGTAATTGCACCAACGTCTGCACCAATAGCTAAGGAACTGAATGATGAATATTAAGGATTATATTAAAAAGAAAGTTAGCAATATTAACTCAAATCATCAGTATAAACTACGCTTTTACTCTCAAAAGAACGATTTGTTGTCCATTCACGCAGTATATCGAAAACAAAATGTTTATGATAAAAAAGCTTTGAACCTTACACTTGAAAACAGAACAACTCAGGAAGCAAAATTCAAAGACTTAGAGACCCTTAGAGTAGCAGAATACAAACTTGAACTATTAGATGAAAAAATGGAAAAAAAACTATCCGGTAAATTAGATGACAGGAATTTTCTTGAGTTCTTTCGTTTATGTATTGATAAACCAACAAAAGAAGGAACAATTAGAACGGATGGAACAAAAAAGAACTGGAGAAGAGTATTGAAGCATCTTAAGACATTTATAAAGCAAACGTATAGAAAAGATGACATCAGCTTTGATTTAGTAAATTATCCATTTTTTTCTATGTTGCATAGTTGGTTTGTTAATACTTTTAAGCAGTATTCAGCAAATTCGATGTGGTCTATAATCAAGAAATTCGTAAAATATGCTGTACTGGAAGAAAGAATAAATGATGCGAATCTATTACTCAAAATACAATCTGAATTAATTATCAAAAGACCTAAGATTGAAAGAACTGAGAAGGATTATCTTACATTAGATGAAATTCAGCAAATGATGAAGTTCCCATATTATCCTCGATATAAACTACCTTTCATATTTAACTGTTATGTAGGATTGCGTATCAGTGATCTAAAGAAACTGATCTGGAATAACTTTAATAAGGATTTTACAGAAATAAGTATTATCGAAAAGAAAACAAGAAAATCATATCAAGCACCAGTACACCCATTTGTAACTGATCTATTGAATAGACTCTACGATAAGAGGAATTCTGAAAGCAATTTAATTTTTGATCTTCCGATAGATGATTGGAAAACAAATAAACATTTAAAGAAATGGGCAAAACTTTCAGGTATAGATAAAAAAATGAGTTCTCATGTCATGAGAAGAACATTTCTGAACCTGATGGAATGGTCTGGAATCTCATTAACAAGTTCATCGAAATTACTTAATCATTCATCAGTTAAGATCACTGAGCAATATTATCTGGCAAAAGATAAAAACCTATTAAGAAAGGAACTTGAGAAGTTACCATCTTTATCAATTGAACAAATGAATATCTGATATATGCAAAGCTGATCAACAAGAAAAGAGACAAGGTAATAAATAAATTGCCTACATTCTAAAGTGAGGTAGTTATGAACGCAGAATTAGTTAACATAACAAAAGAGCATAAGAAGGAAATCTTAGAATTATATGATAAATCAATAATCAGCTTTAAAAAGATTAAGGAAATTACAGATATCCATTTAGTAATTCCCAGTAATACGACTTTAGATTTTATTCCATCAATAAAGCAGTATATAGAAGAAAACTTTAAAGACGAAGTTATTTTGGAAACCTTTAACCAATACACCCAATTTCTTGAAAAGCATTTTCTTAATATAATAATGGCTTTTCGTATAGAATTAAAAGAAAATAATGATCTACAAGATGAAGGAATTCATGAGATAAACCTTTTTTCCCTATTTTCATTTTTTCGGAAAAATACTTTTTTTAACTCTGAATTAGAAAGAGTATTTATGAATCCAGAGAAGAAAGATAGGATATATATTAGCCTACTAAGATCATATTTCAAAACAATATTAGAAATGCAATCAAGCGGAGAACCTAGTAGTAATAATATTATTGATCAATTAAGAGAATTAATACAAACTTTTGAAAAAAAAATGTTAGAAATCCAACAAGAACCAAAATCAAAACATGCAATAATAGTATTAGATTTCTTTAGAAACAATCAAGGTCTAAACTGGAATCAAATAAGTATATTACTACATTATGAACGAACTGGAAACCCTAAAATCGAATTTATAACTGAAATTGGAAGTTCTGGTAAGCTATCTCTTGATGCTGCTGGGTTCATAGATAATAGAAGCAAAGGATCAAATCTAAATTGGGATTGTTTACAAGACTTGGCAGAAGGTAAATGGTATCGTTTAAGCAGATTAGCTAAAGCTGATGGTAGCTTAAATGATGTAACAGATAAAAGATTGAGTTTACTTAATAAGCATCTTAAAACTTTAACAGGCATAAAAGAAAAATTCTATATTAGATTACAGAAACAATTCCCTGAACCAAAATTTACATTAACAATTAAAAATAACTTCTGAATATTCAGAACTTGAATCCCAATCTTAATACTAAATTTAAAAAATAATCTCAATTTGTAAATCCACTAATATTCAACATCAACATACATAACACAATCAAAGTAAATCTATAACAACTCCTCAAAACTGAATTTTCACACCAATAGTGTAGAGGTGAGACACTGTTTGTCTTCCTCAATATTAAGTGAGGTGTTTAAATGGAACAGACAAAAAAAAATGATGTACTAAAACCGTACCTGTCATTATCCGAAACATGTGAATATTTATCATTATCCAAAGCCTGTATTTATTCATGGACATCAAAAAAGATTAATCTTCCCTTTCATAAGATTGGTAAAAAACTGCTTTTAAAGGTTAGTGATCTTGATGAATTTATTGAAAAAAACCGTATCAAACCGAAGCACGAAATCGACCCCGAAAACTAAATAATATCATTTCAGAAAAATGAGTTTACTATGAAACGACTGATAAGTGAGAAATACAAACATCTCCTCTATAAGGATGAAATCAACGAGCAATTCCTGCTGCTCAAAAATATGGAAATCTACCGGAAATCGAAAACAACACTTGGAGTGAATTGCTGGTCGAAAAATATCTATCTTCAATTGGAAAAAGAAGGCATTACGACAGATGATTTTCTTACAGATGATAGATTATACTTATTTGAGACAGATAACCCAAAATTACCCCGATTATTGGCAACTGGAAGCCATTCTCGCAGAATACATCACAAGGGTCGCTGGCTCAAAGATAAGGAAAAGAGATTGGCACATAAAATCATTCCATTTAATCCTGTTTCTTATAACAAGCTTACCTTACAACCAGAAAATAGGACAACATGATAGATACTTTTAATATATACACTAAATCCCCAGATATTCTGGAAAACTTTGATTTAAACCAATTAGATAATTGCGTTGAACTAATTGGGAAGTATGGAAATTACTATAAAGGATTTATCGGTACTTATGAAGTAACTTATTCGACAATCAATCTAAGTTTAAAAGGAAGTTTAACAAAATTCCTTTTAGGAACAAACGTTCAAAACATGAATAGAATCCAAATAACCGAAGCATTAAATGAACTTGAGATGAGATTGGGTTTTAGAATTGGAGGTTTCAGGGTTTCACGTATTGACCTTGGAGTAACATTTGAAATGAGTAGTATAGTGCCAATGTACCTTGAGAGCCTTATAGAAATCCCCAAATATAAAGTGGTTATATATGGGAATGAGACTAAATCATTCATTAATAACAGAAAAACGATAACGTTCTATGATAAAGTTGTAGAATTTAATAAAAAGAAATCGGGGCTTAAGTTAGCTGGAATGTATATTAAC
>JAQICU010000142.1 GCA_027858325.1 Candidatus Cloacimonadota bacterium | reverse complement strand
AATTTTGCAATCTTTTCTGTACTGTAAACATCAGAAAATGCAAAGTGTGCCTCACCATCTGATTTAACCATTTTATATTTAAAAGAACGTCTGGCAATATTCTTAACTTTCTCCAGGAATCTAATCCTGGCTTTACTACTCTTAATGGTTGCAGCTTTTTGCAGGATTGGATTATTCTCAATGCGATCGATCTCAGCTTGATATGATTCAATAGCATCATCAGCATTAGCAATATCTGCTGCAGTTTCTAACGTATCTTTTTGAGCAGTATATTTTGCGATTTCTTCTTTATATGAATCAATAGATTTCGCTGCTTCTTCAGCATAGAGATTTGACATAATACGATTTTCTAATTCATCATCCATTCTCACAGTAAAGCTCGGAGAAACCAGGAATAATCCCTTTTCAGCATCAAATTTACTAACGCCTCTAAAGATTATACTTCTATAACTTACATTATCAACGATCTCTCTCTGAGCTCCGAGTGTGTTCTTGGAAAGTCGCCATTCTTCGTTTGAATAATTATTTTTATAAATTGAATAAGTATATTTATTAACCTCTTCACCATTGAGGAATAATTTCCCCGGTTG
Organism: Candidatus Cloacimonadota bacterium; assembly: GCA_027858325.1. GTDB lineage: Bacteria > Cloacimonadota > Cloacimonadia > Cloacimonadales > TCS61 > Tenebribacter. Next base: position 8,280 of record JAQICU010000142.1, on the reverse strand, counting down.
CAGAGATTTTACAAATTCATCAAAGATAAGATCCTGAGTATATATTTGATCTTCACCGGAGTTTCCGTTAGCAACAACTCTCATCTCGAAAGAAATTTTGTTAGAGGGTTCTTTCAGTGTGATTTCAAGTTTGCTATCTTGATAAAACTCGTTGATTGTAGTTATTTTATTACCAGATTCGTCAGAAATGGTAAAATAAACATTCTTAATTTTATCATATTTTACGTTTTTGTAAATATCGTAGTTCACAAGGATCTTTGTCTTATCATCATTTAGATAGGTACAATTTGTCAGGAAAACAGTCGGCTTTTCCCAGTAAATTGCATTGTAATCACCCTTATCGTTTTTTCTATCTTCAACTGTCCAATCATCAGATATTTTTGGAAGGTCAGCAGAATTAACAATATCAAATGTAGTAAGATCTGAGAATGTTTCATATCCGGCTCTGTCTTGAAGTGAAAAAACTGCAACGTAATCTTCAATATTTCCAACTTCCATATCAATGTCGCGTTTTTCATTAATTATCTTGTCATCAATAATATCAACTGCAACTGTATTGCTCGGAGTATAAGGATAACCACAATATCTTTGGTAAATAAGTTGAGCAGGGTTTTCTAGAGTTGTCTCAAATTCGGGATCCATTTCAGCTTTTTGCTGCTCTTCAACATATGCATTGAATTTATTAATATCAGTTTTGTTAACGAGATATAAACTGTGATTAGTTTGATCGGCTGTAAATAATGATCTTACCCATTCAAACTGTAAGCGGTTTTTGTCTTCAACATAAACAGAATACAATTCCCGGATCTTCTCTGGTGAGTTATCAATTGGAGTGCCGACAACAGGTTCTGCATGAGGCATATATTTACGAGATTCTGTTACAGCGATCACAGTATAGTAGTATTCTTTATCGGCTTTCAGTTTCTTTACTAAATAAACGAAATGACGTAATTTCAATCCGGCATATACATCTGTTTCATCATCTTCAGTGATCTCGATCTTTGTGTTCTTATAGAGAAAATCTTTTTCATCAATAACACCGAGAATCCTATAATTGGTTAATTGAGGTCCGGTTACTTCAATGTCTCTAGGTAAACGACCAAAAAGCGGACTGTCATCCGGTTGCTGTTTCTCTTTTTTCAATTTCCTTGGAGATTGAATATCCACAAAGCGGTTATATCCGGAATCATAATAATACATTACATCCCCGGCAATACCGGTTTTTACATTAACATCAACCTTACCATGGCAGAAAAGAGAATCTGATGTAACACCGCGGTATATGCGGTATTCAATGATCCTTTTCTCAATTGGTAAAGGTTTCCAGCTTAATACTAATCCACTCCCGTCATCATCTGGAATGTCATCTGCTTTCAGGTTTTCTACAATGTAGCTTGATGCATCAACCGCAGCATGTGAAGGGATTGGAGTCAGCAAGAAACTAAAAACCATTAAAAACAGGATCAACCCTATTTTAGAATAGTTTAATTTCATATACTTCTCCTTTTTATTATTCTCATAGCTTTTTTTATGAAAAACATTTTCAACAAACATCTATGTTGTCTTATTATGTCAATCATAATTTAAGCATTAATCAAGAACAAACATCTATCAAAATTATTTGGTCTAATCCATTGTTGATCCGTAGATGAAATATCTTTGTAAACTTTTTATTGACGACAAGAATTCATCCATCTCATTTTTGGGGACTGGAGGACCTGAAACGTTCTTTAATCTTAGAGGGTTGATTGGTTGATTGTGATGATAGATAGTATAATGCAGATGGTTACCGGTAGATAGCCCTGTTGATCCTACATAGCCAACAACATCGTGCTGCTTAACTCTATCACCTACCCGGTATTTTCCATAATTGCTCAGGTGACCGTAAAGTGTTTTGTATCCATTTCCATGTCGTATTATGATGGTTCTGCCATATCCGCCTTTTTGCCCGTTAACAGTTGGGTGTCCACCTTTCCAACCTCTATGAATAATTGTTCCATCAGCAGAAGCTTCAACAGGGGTTCCATAAGAAGCTGCATAATCTACGCCATTATGGAATCTCGTTTTTTTGCTTATTGGATGATATCGGCTTCCAAAATATGATGAGATCCTTCTATAGTTTAGAGGTGATTTCAGGAATGCTTTTTGGATACATTTTCCCTTGTTATCATAATATCGTATTTCTTCTTTTTTATTTGTATATCTATAAGCGATCTCATTATAACCTTTACTGGAATATTTTGCAGCAATGATATTTCCTGATTTTACGAAATTTCCATCTGCATCCATATTTTTTTCGTAAACAACATGGAACTTATCTCCTTTTTGCGGATCTATAAAAAAATCTATATCCCATTGGAATATCTGTGTGAACATAACAATAGTTGCAGCATCAATTCCTTCATCGCTCATGCCCTGCCATAATGAAGATCCTATTTCGCCTTCAGAAACAAATATTTCTGTTACTAATTTCAGTGTATCAATTTGAGAATAATAAACATCGGAAGTGTCTCTAATAATTCTGTAATTATGAATCTGGTTTGGTCTAAAACTGAGTTCATGAAGGATTTTAAGAGAATCTAATTTAACAGTAAAACTATCGTTGGGATGAGCACGTCTAAGATTATAGAGTGTATCCAGTTTATTAACAAGCTTGTAAACTAATCCATTATTCAATCCTTCATCCATCAGCGCATTTGCAAGTGTTTCACCTTCTTCTAGCACACCTGTTTTATAGATATAGGGATCGATCACTTCCAGCGGTTCCTTTTCCGTTTTTGTACAAGCCAATAACAACAAAATAACAATTATCAATAATACAACTTTCTTCATATTAAATATTCCATATTGTTTGCTTTTTTGGTGTAGGTGTGAAATATGTCAATTAAAATCAGGAAACAAGCAAAAAACTTGACCTATAGAGTAGTTTGAAAGGATTTGAATAATAATGTGATTTATTAAAGGAGTTATATGTTTAATATAATTGGTGCTATTGTAGCTTTGGGAATTTTAGTAACAGTTCATGAATTTGGTCATTTCATAGCTGCACGAATATTCAAAGTAGAGGTCGAGAAATTTTCTATCGGATTTGGACCCAAATTATTAGCTTTTAAAAAAGGGCAGACAGAATACAGAATTTCATTGATCCCGCTGGGTGGATATTTAAAGATGAAAGGTGAAAATCCGGATGAGAAGGTTGAAGATACAGAAAAATCAATCAAAACAAAATTGTGGTGGCAACGTGCAATTATTGCTTTTTCCGGACCTTTTGCTAATTTTATTTTAGCTCTGCTTATTTTCATACTCTCCTTTGCAATCGGCAAACATTTCGAAGATCAGCTTCCAATTGTGGGAGAAGTCAGTGCAAATTATGCTGAATTCGTACAAGAAAATGATACGATCATACAAGTAAATGAGAAAGATGTCATTGGCTGGACGCAGATAATACAGAATACAAGAGTTGATGAAGAGAATACATTTCTAATTGAACGAAATAACGAACAAATTCTAATTACAAATAATGAAGTTGAACCTATGATCTGGGCAACTGAAATTTTGCCGTTAGTTCCTGCTATTATTGGAGAAGTGGCACCCGGTATGGCAGCGTACAAGGCAGGCTTAATGGATAATGATGAAGTTTTGTCGGTTGATGGGAAAGACGTAAATAATTGGTATGAAATGCGTACTGCGATAACTACAAATGAGAATGAATTGATTACACTTAAGATAAAACGCGGTAATGATATCTTTGAAAAAACTTTAGCACCGGAAGAGAACATTCTAGATAATAACAGAATTATCGGGATCACACAATACATGCCTGTAAAATATGTAGAGAAATATAATTTATTGGAATCTGTAAAATACGGTACGATTGGAACTATTAGCTTTGTATATCTGAATTATGCTATGCTATATAAATTGATAACAAATCCAGGTGCGATCAAGAATAATCTTGGTGGACCTGTGATGATCTATACAATGTCCATTCAAACAGCTGAAAAGGGTTTAGATAACATCCTTTCTTTTTTTGCAGCTATTAGTATAATCTTAATGATCATGAATTTACTCCCAATTCCAATCCTGGATGGCGGCCATATTTTTTTCTGCGTTATAGAAGGGATCAGAAGGAAACCTTTAGGTATGAAAATTCAGATAGCATTGCAAAACTTTGGGCTTTTCATACTTGTATTTCTTATGATCTTTGCTTTCTGGAATGATATCAGCAGATTATTCAGCCGCAGTAGTTCCATCAAAAAAAACAAAGTACAGATCGAGAATGGAAAATAGAAACCTTGAAATCGCTTCTATCAACATCCTGCAATTAGCAAATTTAAGATTGGTATTGAGTATAGGTAAATGAAAGAAACCTTAAAAGGATTATGTAGGGAGAAGGATAGAGAGAAATCCTTTCAAGGTTAAAATAGGAGTATATTATTTTCGAATTTAAACTTGAAGCTACTAGCGGAACAGCAAGAGCAGGTATATTACAGACTCCTCACGGTGAAATTAAGACACCAATATTTATGCCGGTTGGCACACGGGCAACAGTTAAAACTTTAGATCCTCAAGATCTGAATAATGTTAAAGCACAAATAATTTTAGGAAATACATATCATCTTTATTTGCGACCCGGACATGAACTGATAAAAAAAGCGGGCGGTTTGCATAAGTTTATGGGTTGGAATAAACCAATCCTTACAGATAGCGGTGGTTTCCAGGTAATGAGCTTGGCAGGACTGCGCAAGATCACTCCGGAAGGAGTTCGTTTCCAATCTCATATCGATGGAAGCTATCATATGTTCACACCGGAAAAAGTGATTGAGATTCAAAATGCAATTGGAGCTGATATTATCATGTCCTTCGATGAATGTCCTCCATATCCGGCTACTAAAAAATATGTGGCAGATTCATTAAAAACAACTCTGGATTGGGCTGCAAGAGGGAAGGCTGTTCACAAAAATACTGAGCAACAGGCATTATTCGGAATTGTGCAAGGCGGCATTTACAAAGATCTGCGTGATGAAAGTGCTAAAAAATTGATAGAGATGGATTTTCCGGGTTATTCAATTGGTGGACTTGCAGTTGGTGAAAAGAAAGAAGATATGTTCAAGATCACAAAATTCCTCAATAATGTTCTACCTATGGAAAAACCCAGATATTTAATGGGAGTTGGAACTCCGGGAGACTTGCTGAAGAACATTCAAAATGGTATTGATATGTTCGATTGCGTGATGCCGACCAGGAATGCAAGAAAGGGAACTGTCTATACCTGGAATGGGAAAATGATAATCAAATCTGCCAGATATAAAGAGGATTTCTCACCAATTGATGAAAATTGCCAATGTTATACTTGCCGGAATTTCTCACGTGCTTATGTTCGACACTTGTTTAATGTTAATGAATTCTTGGGAATGCGGTTAGCTTCCATTCACAGTCTGCATTTCTATTTGGATCTTGTTACAAAAGCAAGAGCAGCCATTCTGGATGGTAATTATGCTGCATTCAATAAAGAGTATGCAGAGAAACTCGATTTAATCATGGAGTAAAAACATGAGTAGATTTACCGAGATAGACCTTTCTAATTTAAAAAAATACTCGATCAAAGATAGATCAAGTCTGGTGAAGAAAAGCAACTTTTCTAAGCCTGGTATAAATAGTTTTAAAGAATTTACTCAATCATTACCTGATATTCTAAAAGCAAAAGATTTTAATGAACTATTGGATAAATGTGTTCAAGCCTTTAAAAATGATAAACCTGTTATTGTTGCAATGGGTGGTCATGTGATTAAATGTGGATTAGCACCAATTATAATTGAAATGATGGAATTAGGTCTAATAACAGCATTAGCCTCGAATGGTTCAGTTGTAATTCATGATTATGAAATTGCCAGATTTGGTGAAACTTCTGAAGATGTGGCAATTGCTTTGGAAACAGGTGAATTTGGGATGGCAAAAGAGACCTGTGACGGGATCAATAAAATTGTTAGTTCTGCTTATAAAAAACTTGGTTACGGAGAGGCGATCGGGAAAGAATTAGTAGAAACAAAAGCAGAAAACAATCATCTCTCACTTTTTGCTAATGCTTATGAATTGGGAATTCCGTTCACAGTGCACATTGCCTTGGGAACTGATATTGTTCATCAACATGAAACAGCCGATGGAGCTGCTATTGGTGATTGTTCAATGCGTGATTTCAGGATTCTTTGCAATAATCTAATCGAACTCAATAATGGTGGTGTCTTTTTAAATTTTGGTTCTGCAGTTATTATACCGGAAGTTTTTTTAAAAGCTGTAACAGTTGTTCGCAATCTGGGCTATCCTTTGAATAATTTCTATACTGCTGTTTTCGATATGAATATGCAGTACAGACCCAGAACCAATATTGTTCATCGTCCTACATTAAGCGGAGGGAAAGGTTTCTATTTTATCGGACATCACGAGATCATGATACCACTGTTTTTCCAAACCTTAAAAGAGAGACTTAAAGATGCGTAAATTATCGATAATTTTCTCATTAATTCTTATCTTTACATCTCTTCTAGCAGATGAGAAAATTAAGAATAAACAACCACTTAAAGCAGCTGCCCTTTCCTGCATTTTTCCGGGAGGGGGTCAGTTATATAACGGGAAATATCTTAAATCAGGTCTCGTATTTGCTATGGAAGGAAGCTTCATTGGTCTTGCAACGTTTCATCATCTTGAAGCGGAAAAATATTATGATAAATATAAGGTTTCTTTGTCAGAAACAGATTACAATGAGTATGTGAAATATTATGAAAGACGACAAAGTGATTTCTTCTGGGTTGGAACAATTATTTTTTTATCCGCGATAGATTCCTATATTGATGCTCATCTATTTGATTTTGAAGAGAAAAAAAATAAGATCCACCTTAAATTTGAAGATAATACAGTTGGATTAAGTTATAATTTTTAAGGAAAGAAAATGAATAAGAGATTTGTGATTGCTATTGATGGTCCCGCAGCTTCCGGAAAAAGTACAACGGCAAAACAATTGGCAAGAAAATTAAAATATGTCTATATAGATACAGGAGCAATGTATCGTGCTTCGGGGTTGTGTACGCTATTGCAAAATGTGAATCTGAATGATGAAGCTGCACTAAAGAACATGCTTGATAATATTAGCATCAAGATCGAATATGCAGAAGATGGGAATAGGGTATACTTGAATGATAAAAATGTTTCAGAACGAATAAGAGAAGCGGACATTACAAAGTTATCTTCCCAGATAGCAGTAATCAGAATTGTGCGAGAAAAGATGGTTGAATTGCAGCGAAAAATTGGAGAAAATGGCGGTGTAATCATGGATGGCAGAGATATTGGAACAGTTGTTTTCCCAAATGCCGATTATAAGTTCTTTATGATCGCAGATGTTAAAACTCGTGCTTCACGTAGATGGAAAGAAGCTAAAGAAAATGGTGAGATTATTCCTATGGATGAGATTGAAGAAGAGCTGATTTGGCGCGATGAAAATGACTCTAACCGCGAAATATCTCCATTGAAACAGGCTACTGATGCAATTCCAATAGATACGAGTGGAATGTCAATTGATGAGCAAGTAGACATGATATATTCAGTAATAAAGCGAGGTGAGAATGCGTAAAAGTTATGCTTTTATAACGGCATGTGTAAGAGTGTATATGAAGATCTTTTGGAAAATAAAGATCATTAATAGCGAACGGTTAAATGATTTTTCTAACTGCATCATTGCAGCAAATCATATTTCAGCATTTGATCCACCATTTATTGGATCTATCATTCCAACTGAAATTCATTATCTGGCAAAAGCGGAGTTATTTAAAAATAAGTTAATGGCAGCTTCTCTTAAATTTTTAAATTGTATTCCTGTCAAACGCGGTAGAATAGATAAATTTGCAATTACGATGGTAAAACTTGTACTCAGAAAAGGACATTCAATACTAATATTTCCAGAAGGAACAAGAAAATCGAGTAGTGTAAAATCTGGAATCGGTAAATTTGCAATTGAAGCAAAAAAAGATATTTGTCCAATATACATTCATAATTCAACAAATTTCCTGAAGTGTTTTCTGGGAAAAGAAAGACTTAAAATTGTTATTGGAGAGAAGATAAAAGTAAAATCATTTGCTGAAATGAAAAATACTAAAGAAAGTTATAAGAATTTAGCAAGTATTGTTATGGAAAAGATATATGGATTAAAAAATGAATGTTAGAATAGCAAAAAATTCAGGCTTTTGTTTTGGAGTAAAAAGAGCAATAAAAATTGCTCTTAAGACATCA
>JAQICU010000137.1 GCA_027858325.1 Candidatus Cloacimonadota bacterium | reverse complement strand
TAATCTTGTCAGGTTTTCTTTAAGAACATAATCCCAAGCGCCTTTTTTAATGGAATCAGCCGCCATTTCTTCCGAGAGGGAGCCCGTTACGATAATGAACGGAATATCAGGAACAAGTTTTTTGGCAATTTCCAAAGCTTCAAATCCGGTGAATTCGGGTAGTTTATAGTCGGAAAGAATAAGACCGGGTCTGAAGTCTTGGATAGCAGTTCTAAAATCCTTTTCAGTTTCTACCAGCTTAGAAGTAAAATAAAATTTATGCTCTGCTAATTACTCTTTGATGAGTTCGGCATCGAGCTGGCTATCTTCTAACATTAACACTTTTAGTTTTTTCATTTTACTTTACTCCTAAAATTTTGTCGGACTTGATTTAATAACTCAGCTTGCTGAGGAATTGAGTTAAGAACGATGACCGCAGCAGCCCAATCCTTAAGTCAGTTCTGCTCCTTCGTTGCATTGCTAACTCAAATCTTGGTCTACTTTTCAGGCGGTGTTTCATTCAGGATTGCCCAGAATGAGCCAAGTTCTTTCACTGCTTTCACGAATTCTTCAAATTCAACAGGTTTTACTACATAAGCATTTACGCCCAGATTATAGCTGGTTATCAGGTCGCTTTCCATTTTGGAAGAAGTGAGTATAACTACCGGGATCCGGCAAAGTTTCTCACTCTTTTTAATCTGCTTGAGAACTTCCAACCCGTCAACTTTCGGCATCTTCAGATCGAGCAAGACTACTACCGGATTACCATTTTTGCGATCTGTGTATTTAGCACGTTTAAAAAGGTAATCCAAAGCTTCTTCGCCATCACTCACCACATCTATCTCATTAGCTAAATTAATTTCTTCTAAAGCAGCAAGTGTAAGCTCGACATCTCTCCGGTCATCTTCGGCTAAGAGTATTCTTTTCAGATCTCTCATTTGTTCTCCTCCTTTTTTCCTTGAAAAAGTTTTTAGAGCATTTCTTCCTACTCTAATAAATGAAACTTCCGATATTTTGCATGAAGTGATTGTTTTCCAAAAAAAAACAAAACACCATTCGCAAGGTTAATCCGCAACACATAACAATCTTCTGTCAAGCGTATAAATTATCTTTCAAGCTTTAGATAATGTAAAAAAGAAAGAAGCACCTTCATTTATCTTTCCTTCTGCGGTGATGTTCCCTCCATGTTTCGTGATTATTTGTTTCACATTTGCCAATCCGACCCCGGTCCCCGAAAACTCATTATCACTATGTAATCGTTGGAAAACATCAAATATCTTATCTACATATTTCTGATTAAAACCAACACCATTATCTTTGATGAAGAAAACGACGTTATCTTCAGCATCAGTTTCTGTGCCAATATGTATATTCGGTTTATCAGCTTTTCCTGTAAATTTGACGGCATTTGAAATGAGATTTACCCAAGCTTGCCGGATTAATGAAACATCGATCTTAACATCTGGCAGGTCATCAACTATTATCGAGATATTATTCTTTTTGATGTCGACAGCTAAAGTTTGTAAAACTTCATCTACCACTGTTTTCATATTGACTTTGATCTTGTGTATATCTTTTCTACTAGTCCTTGAGAAAATGAGCAGATCATTAATCAGTTGGTTCATTTGTTGGGAAGATCGAATAATTTTATCAAAATTCTTTTGTGATTTTTCATCGATTACATCGTTGATATTTTTTTTGAGAAGTTTGGTGAATCCGTTAATGTGACGCAGTGGTGCTCGCAAGTCGTGTGATACAGAATAGGAAAAGGCTTCCAGTTCTTTATTGGCAGTTTCCAGTTTTGTGTTGGATACATCCAGTTCTGATCGTGATTCATTCACGTCTGCCATAAGCAGTGCAAGTGCTTGCTGGGATCTTTCAAGTTTTACATTTTTATCTTCCAAATCAATTGTTCGTTCTTTTACGAGTTCATCCAATTGATCGCGGTGTTTTGTTATTTCCTTTTCGGCCTTTTTTCGCTGTTCGACCATATGATTTACATTAACAGCAAGAGTTTTGAATTCAGAGATATCAAGTTTATTAATATCTATTTGAATATGTTCTATTTCTGCTTTTTTAAAAAAAATAGAAAATATGTTAATACTATTCTTTATATTAATTGAAGTATGTTTCGCGATAAAAGTGAAAAGTATTATTAAAAAAACAAAAAGAAAACCAAACTTAAGTAGATCGACCTTTATTTCTTCTCCCAATAATGCCCTTTTTTGGGCTATAATAGTGTCTATTT
>JAQICU010000123.1 GCA_027858325.1 Candidatus Cloacimonadota bacterium | reverse complement strand
CTATACGTCTTACCTGGGAAGATGGATATGATTATGAAAACGGATTTAAAATTGAGAGAAAAAGTGGAAATGATAAATTTGTAGAAATTGCAGTTATTGAAACAAACTCTCGCTATTATGTCGATAAAGGATTAGAAGATGATGAAACATATAGCTATACCATAAAGGCATTTACGGAGATAAATGAATCCAGACCCAGCACGTCATCCTCTACAGAATTAATGTTCCCATCACCTCAAAAATTGTATATTGATGTCTTAACTGACCACTCTGCAAAACTGTATTGGGAAGATAGATCCACTTTAGCTCACGGGTATATTCTTGAACGTAAAGCCAATGATGGCAAATATGATGAGATCAAACAACTTGGTAAAAACGAGAGAGATTATATTGATGAAGATTTGCTTTTGGGTGATGAATATACTTACCGGATTAAAGCACTATCCAAAGTAAATCAATCAGAATATTCCAACGAAATTGGCACTAAAACTGATTTTCCGGGACCGGATAATCTTTACGCTGAGAACGTCGATGATCAATCTATTAAATTATTTTGGGAAGACAACTGTACTTTTGAGACAGGGTACAGATTAGAAAGAAAGGAAAGTGGTAGCGAATTTCGAGAGATAGCTAACCTGGGATCAAATGAGACTTTCTTCTTAGATACGGATCTCTCTTTTGGAACAACTTACAATTACAGGGTAGTGGCTTTTACACCTGTATCCGAATCAGCTTATTCCAATATTTTATCAGCCAAGACAATTTTTCCGGAACCTACATACCTTTCTGTTCGTATTTTGGATGATCAATCATTAAAATTATCATGGATGGACAATTGTACATTTGATACAGGATTCAAAATTGAGAGAAAGTCGGGAAAGGAAGATTTTGTTTTGATCAAAGAACTTCCCGCAACAGCAGATTCCTATTTGGATAAAGGACTCATCTATGGTAATCAATATATTTATAGGATTGCAACAATAACAAAATCCAATTCTTCAAATTATTCAAGTGAGATCATTGCAAAAACAGTATTTCCAGAACCTTCATATCTGAGCTCAGAAGTTCTCGATGATAAAACTGCTTTGATCTATTGGGAAGATAACTGCCAATTCGAAACAGGATTCAGGATCGAAAGAAAAGCCGAGGGCGAAGAATATAAGATTCTTGTACAACTTCCGGAAAATTCAACTTCCTATACAGATGAAAATGTAAAGTTTGGAAAAACTCATTATTACAAAGTTCAGGCAATTACTTCGATTAATTTATCCGATTTTTCCAATGTTGAATACTTAAATACGATATTTCCTCATCCTACAAATCTAAGAGTAGAAATCGTTTCTGCGGGTAATATCAAATTAAACTGGAATGATAACTGTTATTTTGAGAAGGGATATAGAATAGAAAGAAGCCAAAATGGATCTGAATTCAACCTGATCAAAAAAACAAATCCCAATACCACAGAATTTATAGATAGAGATCTTAAATACGGTGTGGAATATTCTTATAGGATTCAAGCTTTTACAGATGTAAATACATCTCATCATACAAATACCGTCTCTGTGTTTTATGGTATACTTGTTCCTGGAAATTTTAAAATTTCGGTTGTTGCAGATCGACAGGTTAAGCTCACCTGGGTAGATAATAGTAATATTGAGGAAGGTTTTAAGATTCAAAGAAGAACTGAGGATAAGGATTTCACAACTATTGCAACTGTACAGGCAAATACTGAATCTTACTCAGATACGAATATAGAGATCCACAAAAAATACTACTATCGAATTTTCAGTTTTCTCAATAGGAATAATTCCCCGGAATCAGAAGCTTATTCGGCAATTTGTCATTTTGGGATATTGCGTGTTCCTGAAGATCATCCGACAATTCAAGCAGCAATTAATTTTGCAGTTCCCAGAGATATCGTAATTGTTCAACCAGGCACATATAAAGAGAATATTAATTTTGAAGGTAAAAATATAACAGTCTGTTCAAAATTTCAGAACACAGAGGACAGGTCATACATTTCTTCTACAATCATTGATGGGAAGAATTCAGGCAGTGTCGTAAATTTCGAAAGCGAAGAGACCGAAGCAGCAGAACTTATTGGTTTTACGATTCAAAATGGAACAGGAAACGCACATCGTGGCGGCGGTATATTTATCTATAATTCAAGCCCGACAATTAAAGATGTAGTCATTCAGGACAATGAAGCTGAGAACTTTGGCGGAGGGCTCTATCTGTACAATTCTAACTCTTTAGTTGAAAATGTGAAGATCGAGAATAATTCGTCTCTAGGACCAAAGCATGGCTATGGCGGGGGGATCTATTTAAGCAATTCAAATCCAATTTTGAAAAATATAGAAATAATAGATAATAATTCCCTTGAATTTGGTGGTGGAATTTACATATACAATTCAAATCCGGAACTCACTGAATGTGTTATAGCCGGCAATGAAGTTATTGGCGCTGAATATGGTTATGGCGGTGGGATCTATACTCAATATTCTACATCTACCTGGCGCAATCTCACCATTAGTGATAATACTGCTAAATTTGGCGGAGCGATCTACTGCAATAGTTTCTCGAATCCAAAAATATACAGTTCAATTCTGTGGAATAACTCACCTCAGGAAGTATGTTTCCACAAATTTGGTGATATAAAAATGACTTTAAGTTATTGTAACATAATGAATGCTGAAAATGGTTTTAAAACAAATAATAATGGTTCGTTGTTTTTTAAGATGGGAGTGATTAATTCTGACCCCAAATTTAAAGATGCAGCTAATAGAGATTATAATCTATTAGAAGAATCTCCCTGTATCGATACTGGAGATCCATCTGAGGAATTTTTTAATGCTGATGGATCCAGGAACGATATGGGAGCAAAAAGTAAAAAGTGATAAAATTTATATAATTCAGGAGGAGTGGTTGATGACAAAAAAAACAAGGATCACATTATTCATCATCTGTATGATCGTATTGGTGAGTAGCAATGTTTTTGCTCAGATCTTTCAAAGACAGATATTCACAGGATTGCATGGCAATGCTACTAAGTTGATCGGTGGAGAAGAGGACGATAGTACCGTCAGGGTTTTAGGGGAATTTAACGGCGGATATTATATCACTCGTAAAATTGGGGTTGGTATTGAAGCCGGCTATGGCTTTGTTACCGTGCGTGATAAAGATCAACTCCTGGAAGTGATGAGCCATATTATTGAAAAAGAGGATGCTCCCTTCAAAACAACGTTTATTCCGATCTCTGTTTTTGGACGTTATAACTTGATCCAGGATCAAAATTGGATTCCCTATCTCACCGCAGGAATGGGTGTAATGATGTGGAACTGTGAAAACACAGAAGCTTATACTGATAAAGATACTCTTTTAGTTGAATCTGGTACAGAACTATTTTCAAGTAATAATTTTATGGCAAGTATTGGTGGTGGTATTGAGTGGGAGATCTCCCGTACTGTTGCTTTAGATTTCGGTGTAAAATATCAGAAAATATTTAATCAGACTCAGGATATGTCCGGTGAATCCACAACTAATTTAGGAAGACCTGATGTACAATCAGGGAATCTATCTGCCGGATTTGGCATAACTCTGCGCTTTGGCGGCTGGAGAGATTCCGATGGTGACGAAATTGAAGATAAACTCGATAAGTGTCCGTTCATTCCGGAGGATTTTGATGATTTCGAAGATGAAGATGGATGTCCTGAATGGGATAATGATGGTGACGCACTTGCCGATTCGGTTGAAACAAATACAGGAACATTTATCAACGCAGACAGCACAGGAACAGATCCCAATGTAGCCGATACAGATATGGATGAAGTTAATGATTATGATGAGGTTTATACATATAAAACTGATCCACTTTCAGTTGATACAGATGCTGACAGTCTGGGTGATGGAGAGGAGATCAATAACTACCTGACCGATCCTAACTCAATGGATACGGATGGTGATAATTTGAATGATGGTGATGAAATATTCACTCACCAGACTGATCCGCTAAATGCTGACACAGACGGTGATGGTTTCCTTGATGGAGTTGATAAATGTCCATTAGAACCGGAAACATTTAATGGCTTCCAGGATGCTGATGGTTGTCCCGATAAAAAACCGGAAATAGTATTTGAGAAGAAGTCACCTATTATTCTGGATGGCGTGAACTTCAAAGTTGGAAGTTCTGAATTGACTGATGGTGCGAAGAACATATTAGGCAAGGTTGTTAGAACTCTTAAGGATTACAAAGATATGTACCTTGAGATCAGCGGACATACAGATAGTTCCGGTTCCAGAGCACTCAATATGAAATTATCTCGAAATAGAGCAGAATCTGTAAGACGCTACTTGATCAATCAGGGAATAGAAGAATTCAGGTTACGCGCTATTGGTCTTGGCCCTGATCATCCTGTAATGTCAAATAAAACTAAAGCAGGACGAGCAAAGAATAGACGTATTGAGTTCTTTAGAACAAAATAATAGGTAAGATAAGCTGTAAATTAAGAACCCGGTTTCTGCCGGGTTCTTTTTTTGTGAGTTGTATTATTATAGCATAGATTATAATCCTGAATTTAAGGAACTGGAAAAATAATTATAAAACCGATGTATGGGTTACATAAGATATAAAATTCTTATGACTTCGTTCGTACGCTTCGCTTAACAAACAGAAGTTTATGTGTTTTGCTACGC
>JAQICU010000051.1 GCA_027858325.1 Candidatus Cloacimonadota bacterium | reverse complement strand
GATTCAAGCCTTAATTTAAAAGAAATTGACACTTTCATGGATGAATTGATCGTCATTCGGAAAAACATAAAGTGATTTTTTATTTATTATTGCTTTTGAATAATTCACCATCAAGCAATTTCATCGCTTCCAACTCATCAATAGCTTCCCTAATCTTCTTTTCTTCTTCTGGTGGAATGTTGAATGGTACTTCTTTGTCTTTCATCTTTGACTCCTTGTAAAATTATTAAAAATTCGTGCATACTGGTGTCTCCACCAAGTGGCAGACACGAAACATTCCCAACTGTTTTAACTCTATAGTTAATCAATAGGGTAGAGGTTCAAATATTTTATTTCTATTATCCTTCTAACACATAAATATAATTTTGTAGTGCCCGGGTCTTTACCTGTTCTGCATATTTAGATCTCATCAGTTCCTTCCCGGCTTCCCGGAAATCTCCGCTTTTCATTGCAGCCAGCATCTTCTTAAAACCCAGTAATCCTTCAATTCCCATATTAAAAGCCATATCAACTAACACCAGTTTACGTTTATAAGATAATTTTCTGTAGAATTCTATCCTTATTGCAACCTGCTTTGTTACAATATTTATATCATTTCGGAAAAGATATTCTGCTTCTTTAATCGATATTCCCTTGGCTTCCAGGTTCCGTCCATAGCCAATTGTCAATTTCCCAGCTTGGCACCGGTAAGGTTTCAATCTCAATCCTTCATTTCTTTTAATATATGTTTGCATAGAGATCATTTTAATCCTCCGGATACATTTGCTACTCCAATTTTCTTATTTAAGTTCATCTTTTGTGTAAGATCAGAAACAACTTCAGAGATATCATCTTTTTCTTCTTCTCTCCGTTCAATATCATCTTCCCATTCTTTTCTTTCATTTTTGGTGCGTTCTATGTCTCTTTTCCTTTTTTCGGCTCTTAGAATCGTTTTTTTGCGTTTTTCCTCTTTTTTAAGCTTAATTTGGTTAAAGTTTATGCTTTTTATCGATTTCAATGCGTATGCAGAAGGATTCTTAATAGTTCCGGTCTTAATAAGATGATTTAATAAACCGATCTTATCTTTTATCAATTTCAATTTATCATCATCATCAATCTCTTTTTCTATCTTCTCAATTTCTTCCTCTCCAATTCCGAGTAATTGTAATTCCCTAGTTATATAAGATGATGACGATAACATATCAAAATCTTTTTTTCCTTCTTTCTTTTTAATCCTTTCTTTTGATCTTAAAATTGGGTTATCCGGTTCGGTTAATCCAGTTCGGTTCATCCGGTTCGGTTTATCCGTATCGGATAATCCGGTCTGGATAGTTTCCTGTGGATACTCATAAACAGTGTATTCAGTCTTGAAAAGTCCCTTTTCATCTCGGTAAGTTCTTTTTTCAATGTAACCTTCTGATATTAATTCACTTACAGCATTATGTAAGGCATCTAATCCTTCAATAGTATGTTTTTCTAACTCTTTTACTGTAATATTTTTATCTGCAGGAAGACTTAAAAGGTATAACATCAAACCTTTAGCTTTCAAAGTCAAGTGGCTGTTCCTAGCCAATTTGTTATCAACAACTACAAATCGAGTTTTTTTGTGTATCTTTATAATTGCCATTACACACCCCCTGAAACCAGATCAATAGCCGTTTCAACCGTCTCCTGGCTGTTATCCAGATACAACTCTGTAGTGCTAAGTTTGCTGTGGTTCAATAATCGGCTGGCTGCTTTGGTTCCTTTCAAAATTGCAACTCTATTCGCGATGGTTTTTCTAAGAGTATGTGTAGAAACCCTGTCAGGATCTACACGGGCTTTTCTGCAGTATATCTTTATTGCTCGCCGGTAAGAAGAATCATCTTTCTTCGTGAGAATGTGCTTTAAGCCTAAGTTTTCAGCTTTAATTCTCAAACTCTGCGATAGGGTAAAGGCTTCTTCGCAAAGATACACTTCCCGTTTCTTCTTTGTTTTCTTCTCTACAATGTAGAAGTGCTTTGTTTTAACCTGTTCCGTTGTCAGGTTCATTAGATCCGAAATTCTCAATGCAGTTAAGTATTGTATTCGGAAAACATGATAATAATACCAGTCAGATTTTTTCTCTAGGTTGAAACTCTCAAAAAAAAGTTTCATTTCCTGATCACTCATAATTCTTGTTTTTGTGGATGCACCCATAAAACCTCCTTGGTTTTCGGTGTGATGCACCCAACAACAAAATATTTATTATATCGTAAACAACGATTAACACTATCTTCTTACTGCTTAAAGGGTTATGGGTAGACTTCTATGTTTACATAATATATATTATCACATGATGCAAATGTCGCTTTTCTCCAGCTCCTATT
>JAQICU010000252.1 GCA_027858325.1 Candidatus Cloacimonadota bacterium | reverse complement strand
ATCTCCAGCGGAGCGGACTCAGAATAACCCTGAGCGGAAGCTCTGGGGAATAGAAAGTGAAAAAAAGAATAACCCTGAGCGGAAGCTCTGGGGAATAGAAAGTGAAAAAAGAATAAGCTCCAGCGGAGCGAACTGTGAAAAAGGAGATAATAATGACGGATTTCTATAGAAAAATTGTTAATGAATTAAAAAAGCAATATAAAAATAACGATAACATTCTAGCTGTATGGGAAGGCGGTTCTGCTGCTACAGGCTATCTTGATGAATACTCTGATCTTGATCTTGCACTTATCACTACAGATGATACGGTTGAAAACATATTTAACCTGACTGAACAATTTCTGGAAAATAATTATGGAATCTCCAATAAATTCAGGATGCCAGAACCCAACTGGCATGGTCATTCACAGTGTTTTTACAAATTGAAACAAGCTCCGGAATTCTTCTATGTTGATATGCTCATCGAGAAGGAATCTGCCAAGAACAGATTCACTGAAACTGATAGGCATGGGAATTCTGTTATCTGGTTTGATAAAAAGAACCTGATCGATCCGACGCCTACACCGGAAGAAGAGATTGAAAAAAAATGTGAAAGACAATATAATTTATTGAGTACTTTATTACCATTTATGGAAATGGATATTTCGAAGCAAATTAAAAGAGGAAATGCGATTGATGCTATAAGCATTTACGGTGGACTTCTAAATAGAATGGCTACACTTCTTAATATAAAATACAGATCACACAAATATGATTTTGGTTTACGTTATTACTATCGCGATCTTCCTCAGCGGGAAATTACATTTATAGAAGAATTAGCTTTTGTAAATGATTTAGTTGATTTGAAAGATAAATTCCCAAAAGCAATTATGAGATGCAAAGAATTAATAAAAGAGCTGGATGAGAAGTATAAGTAAGATATTGATTTGCTTGACATTTAGATTTTCAAATAATTCCTGCATCTATGATAAATAATAGAAACAAGGATTATACTAATATAAAAATGAATAACAAGCAGACGGATTTTGTGAAAAAAGTGTTCTCAGAAGTACCAACTACTTATGAACGTACTAATCATGTTCTAACATTAGGGTTTGATACAATATGGAGAAAAAAAACTGCAAAGATTGCAGCTTCTCATGGTGGTACAGAATGGGTTGATATGTGTACTGGAACAGGGGAGATGGCAGCATACTTAAGCCGCCTTGCTCCTCAGGGAACAAATGTCTCTGCAGTAGATCTGTCATCGGAAATGATGGCTGAAGCAAGTAAAAAGCTCGAAGCAGAAAATATAAAATTCTTTGAAGCTGATGTGAAGGATTTACCATTTGAAGATGGTAGTATAGATCTTATCACAATTTCATTTGCCACTCGTAATATTAATTTAAATAAAAAAGCTTTAGTAAAGAGTTTTTCTGAATTCCGAAGAGTTTTGAAACAAGGTGGAAGATTTGTGAATTTGGAAACAAGTCAGCCACCTTCCTATATGATCAGGAAGTTATTTCACCTGTTTGTTAAACTATTTGTCAAGCAAGTTGGCAGTAGAATATCGGGGTCGATAAATGGATATTTGTATCTATCGAAGACAATCCCCAAGTTTTATACTGCTAAAGAATTAGCTGACATCATGTATCAAGCAGGTTTTCAACATATTACTTTCAAACGATTGCTATTCGGAGTTGCGGCAATTCATCAAGGGACAAAACTATGAGGTCTAAGAATATTATTATACAATAATTGGAGCATGCTATGTCTATAATAATTCGTGAAGCAACAATTGAAGATTCATCTCTTATTCTAAAATTTGTAAAAGAACTAGCAAAATTTGAGAAAGCAGCATCTGAAGTCTCGGCAACAATAAAAGATATCCAAAGATCAATATTTAGTACAACATCAACAGTTTATGCTCTCATTTGCTGTATAAATGAAGAACCAATTGGTTTTGCTGTTTACTTTTACAACTATTCAACCTGGAAAGGAAAAAATGGTTTATTTCTGGAAGATATTTATATCTCTCCAAAATATAGAAGTAAAAGTGCGGGGAAGATGCTTTTGAAGCATCTGGCGAAAATTGCTGTTTCACAGGATTGCAGCCGCTTTGAGTTAAGTGTTTTAGACTGGAATAAATCAGCCATAAAATTCTATGAATCAATTGGAGCAAAACCGCAAAGTGAATGGATCAATTACCGCTTAGAGGGAAAAGATCTAGAAGAATTTGCTAATAAATAGCAAATTAAATACAAGGGGATTATATGAAGGTTTTAGCATTTGCTGCCAGCAGCAGTAAAAAATCCATTAACAAGAAGTTAGTTACATACGCATTATCCTTTTTGAAGGACGTTGAAATAGAACTCTTAGATCTAAACGATTATGAGCTTCCATTATTTAGTGTAGATAAAGAAAAGGAAACAGGACAACCATTTCTGGCACAAGAATTTTTAAGAAAAATTGGTGAGAGCGATGCTTTAATTATCTCATTTGCGGAGCACAATCGTTCCTACAGCGTAGCTTACAAAAATATTTTTGATTGGTGCTCGCGTATCAAACCAAAAGTTTTTCAGGGTAAACCGATGGTTTTATTATCTACATCTCCGGGAGGGAGAGGAGGAGCAAGTGTCTTAGCTACTGCCGAAACTTCAGCACACTTTTTTGCGGGAAAAGTTAAAGCCAGTCTTTCGATTTCAAATTTTGAAGATAATTTTGATTTAGAATCAAATACCTTAATAAATATAGAATTACAGGTTCAACTCGAAAGAGCAGTTAAAAGCCTATTATAATTTTAGCTAATAATGAAAATATGAGTAACGTAAAAAAAATAAAAATCCTTCATCTGATCAGTCAGAGACCGAATTCAACCGGAAGCGGTATGTATGTGCAAGCTATGATCCGGGAAGCTGCAGCTTGTAGATATGACAACTTTCTAGTTGCAGGTGTGAATGCTGATGTAAGTGATGAAATAGACTTCTTGGAACCGGACAAAATAATGTTCGTAAAATTCAATGATGCAGATGTTTCGCATCATATCCCCGGTATGAGTGATGTGATGCCTTATGAAAGTGTAAGATTTTGTGATCTTTCTGCAGAAGAACTTAACGATTATGAAACTGCTTTTTCTAAAATACTTCAGAGAGCAGTTGATAAGTTCAAACCGGATATAATTCATAGTCATCATCTCTGGATCGTCAGCTCTCTGGCGCGTCAGCTTTTTCCTGAAATTCCGATGGTGACAACCTGTCATGGAACGGATCTACGACAATTTAAGAATTGTCCTAGCTTGAGGAAGAGAGTCTTGAAAGGGTGCAAGGAAATTGATGTTGTAATGGCTTTAAGTGAAGACCAAAAAAAAGAAATTATCCGTTTGTATAAATTCGCACCAGAAAAAATCATTGTAGTTGGAGCCGGTTTTAACGACGATCTGTTTTATCCCGAAATTAAACCAAAACCTGATCCGGCGCATTTAGTTTATGCTGGAAAATTGAGTAATGCTAAAGGCGTGCCTTGGTTATTACGTGCCTTGAGAGAGATCAGTTTTCCAGACTGGCAATTACAGTTAGTGGGTAGTGGCACAGGAAAGGAAAAAGAAAATTGCCTTTTGCTAGCAAAGGAATTTGGAGATAAAGTTTGTCTTCACGGTGCGGTTCCTCAAGAAAAATTAGCTGAAATAATGAGACGAGCCCATATTTTTATTTTACCATCTTTTTATGAAGGATTAGCTCTTGTTATTTTAGAGGCTTTAGCCAGTGGTTGCCGGATCGTAGCAACCGATCTGCCAGGGATCAAAGAGATTCTGGGTAATTATAAAACAGATTTTATCAGTCTGGTAAAACTTCCGCGTTTACGTAATACAGATCAACCTTACCAAGAAGATGAAAATGAGTTTGAACAAGATCTAAAAGATGCAATTCAGCAACAGATAAAAGCTGCAATAGTGTGTCCGCAAACTAATTTATCATCAATTCAGAATAAAATTGATTCCTTTACCTGGTCTAGTGTATTTGAAAAGGTCAGTGAAGTTTACTTGAAATGCTTAGACTAATATTATTTTTTAAAATTCGTATCTAATTTTCTAGTAAGAGTTTAATTTATTGACGTAGAATTGGGATAATGTTTGACACTATTTTATAGATTTTAGATGCTTAAAGTTGAAAGAAATTGTTCTTTCAGATGTTCATGAAGGAGATACAAATGGATACAACGATTAGAGTTTTGGTAGTCAACGTTAATACTTCCTTTTATCGAATAGACCGTTACAAATTGGGAGATTTCTTTGGTCCAGTCGATTTGGGGCTGCATCTTTCCGGCAAACATAACAGCCTGAATATTGGAACCGGTCTTTTCGCCGGCTCGATACTACCCGGATCGAACAGATTGATCTTTTCCGGGTTTTCACCATGTTGGGGTGGATTTTTCATTTCTTCCATGGGCGGTGCCGGTTTGGAGTTCAACAATCTGGGGATAAACATGCTTGCAATAGTGGGCAAAGCCAGTACTCCTTCCATACTCTATCTAAACCGTAATCATGGTGAAGAGATTCAGGTTGAGATCTATCCTGTGAATACTTCAAAGATCTGGGATAAGGAAAAAAAAGGTGTTTATGCCTTAATGGAGTACACCTTTTCCAAATATGCCTCAAGTTACGAATCTAAACCACGCATTCTAGTGACAGGACCGGCAGCGGCTGAAACGGATATGGGAGCAATATGTTCCGTTCCAATCCAGGATAATAAACTTACAAACGTTGACACTTGGTCTGGCCGGGGTGGTTTTGGATCCAAACTATATGGCGAACATGGTATCGCAGCAGTTATTTATGGCGGAACTCATCTTGAAGAAGATTTCAGAGATCGATCTGTAGCCGATCAATGGTTCAAAGATAAATACAACCAGATCCTGGCTGTGAAAGATTTTGAAGCTACCACAAAATATCGTTTCGATCCCAAATTTCAAACTGGTGGTACTTTCGGAGTAAACTATACCAACGTCTCCGGAAAGCTCATTGCCTTCAATTACAAAAGCATTTATTATGATGAGAATAAAAGGCTGGAACTTCACAAAAAATTAATTTTAGATCATTATTTAAAACAGTTTAATGAAGAAACGATCCAAACCAAACAACAGAAGACTTGTGGTGAACCTTGTTCGGCCGTCTGCAAAAAGATGAACGGAAAGTATAAAAAAGATTATGAGCCATATCAAACTTTGGGACCTCTCTGCGGGATTTTCGATCAACGAGCCGCTGAAAAACTAGTAAATTATGCCGACACTCTTGGCTTCGACGCAATTTCGGTGGGAGGTGTACTTTCATGGTTGTTGGAATGTGTGGATGATGGATTGTTGACGACTGAAGAAGTTGGAATTTCCAAAAAACCAAAATTCTCTCCTGCAGAATTTGATGTGATTTCCGATTCCAATCACAATGCAGAAATCGGGATAGAATTACTCGATTCGATCATCCAAAAACGAGGGATTTTGAATCTATCGGAAGGAGCTAGAAAGTTTGGACGCAAACTATCTCGCAGTAAAGGAAAAGAGATCTTGGATAAATTTGTGTATGTCGCTTTTGCCAGAAAGGGCTGGATGGTTCCAAATCAATATTGGACGCCTGGAGTACTATCACCGATGGCAATTATGGGAAAATACTACATGTACTATGGAAACGAATTTCTGCAACCACGCGACCTAGGTAGATTAGCTGCAGAACGTTTTCAGAGCGAACTGGTTATGGATAATCTGGGTGTTTGCCGGTTTCATCGAGGCTGGGCAGAAGAAATGCTGCCTGTGATCGTGGAAAAGATCTACGGTCTAAAAGATAAATTTCTACACAACATCAGTATGACTGCTTCCCGCATAAACAGCAGAAACGCCAGCATTTTCTGGGAATCGGAACGCAATCTGGATTTCATCACTACATTTTTGAAAAGAAAAATTGAAATTGACAAAGATACTGATCCCGAACTGAAAAGCTGGTTGGAAAAATTTGAAAACAACAAATTTGAAGCAGGACTTGATTTCTGGTATGAAATCCATAAAGGTATTCAAGAATCATTGAAGGAGTTTTAATAAAATTATGAAAAGCGAAACTAAAATTATATGCACGATCGGACCAGCCAGTTCCGAGGAAAAAGTATTATTGAAACTGGCAAAAGCCGGCATGAATGTGGTCCGATTGAACATGAGCCATGGAACTCATCAGGCTCACGAAAACGTGATCAAAACAATCCGCAACCTCAACGCTAAAAATGACTTGAACATAAAGATACTGCTGGATCTGGAGGGTTATCGAATTCGCATCGGGAAACTTAACGAACCGGTGGAACTTCACAATAAGGAATTGATTCTGCTCTCTGCCGTCAAATGTCAAACCGACAAAAAGTGCATTGCTTTTGATTATACCGGAGACCTGAATATGATCCCGACTAATACGGACATGTTTATCGATGATGGGCATCTCAGATTGAAGATATTGGAAATAGTGGATAATGCATTATTGTTAAAAGTGATCCAGGGTGGAATTGTGAAATCACGTAAAGGTATCAATATTCCCGACCTTAAAATTCCGAATTCATCCTTATCCAGGCAGGACAAAATGGACATCGAATTTGGTTTAACGCAAAATGTGGATTTCATTGCCCAATCTTTCGTTAATAATGCAGCAAGTATATCATTGGTAATGAATGAAATAAAAAAGAAAAAAGGGAATTGTCGGGTTTTTGCCAAGATCGAGAATAGAGAAGGTGTTCAGAATATCAATGCCATCATTAAAACCTGTGACGGTATCATGGTTGCCCGCGGGGATCTGGGTATCAGCCTGCCTGTTTACAAAGTACCCATTATTCAGAAATACATCATCAAGCGCTGCATCAAGTTGAAGAAACATGCTATCATAGCCACTCAAATGCTGGAGAGTATGCTCGATTCGCTTTACCCAACCCGAGCTGAAGTTTCAGATATTGCCAATGCTATCTACGATCAGGGAGACTTTCTGATGCTTTCTGCTGAAACTGCTGTGGGAAAATATCCGGTTCAATCCGTTCAAATGATGAAAAAGATCATAGATTTTACAGAAAGGAGCATCAATATTCAACCTGATCTAAAGTAGAAAAATTCATCAAGAGAATATATGTTATTAGTATTGTTACGTTATAAAAAACCAATTCCTAATTGACTTCGTCGGTATACGCTACGCTCCGGCTCCTAATTTCAAATTCCTCATTGCTCAAGTCCGCTGACACGTTTGTTAAACAACATGGAGCGAAGCGGAATGTTGTTTAATGTTCCAGCACGCTGCGGAATCTTCCGATTCCACCCAGACGAACCGACCAGCCGTTTGAATCGGAAGATTCAAACAAAAAGCACTGACCAGCCCTACTGCCGACACGCTTGTTAGCTGCATCTTTTTCATTTCAATAACAGACATTTCTTACTGACAGTTGCTTTGCCATCAACTTTCAATTGATAAAATAAAAAGCTCCCATATCTGCTATTGTACCGTCCGGGTCTAATGGTGACAAAGGATCTCCAGCATTTATACAGGGGGAAGTTGGCTGCAAGTGATAATCTCCGATTGCCGGGTTAACAAATAACGGATCGCTATTAATATTGCCTGCTCCTGGCCAACTGAATTCTATATCCGAATATGTTACAATAACTGAACCGGAATGAATATAGAGTGCTGGGTGTGAATTATTCCATAGAATAGAATTAACTAAGCTCAGATCTGACATTTGACAGAAAATACCCCTACCTTCATCAGAAGCATTATCAGTTATTGTTACATTCTCTAAAATTAGATTAGAATAATAACTGTAAATACCACCACCTTGACCAATAGCAGTATTGCCAGATATTGTTAAATTTTCTAAACTTGGATTGGAATTTGTACAATATAGACCACCACCATCACCAGAAGCATTATCAGATATTGTTAAATTATATAAATCCGGATTGGAAGAATTTCTACAATGAATCCCACCTCCAGCTTCAATAGCAGTATTACATGAAATTGTTAAATTATCAAGAATCGGAGATGCGCTAATACAGTAAATTCCACCACCCCTGTCAGCATAACCATTTGTAATAGTGAAACCACACAAAGTTGCAGTAGCATCTTCACCATTTTCAAATTTTACAACACTATCATTATTGTTCCCATCAATAATGGTTTGAGAAATATAGGAAGTATCCTGAGTAGTATAAAACATTGATGCAATAGTAATATTCCTTCCATTGTAGCTAATGTTTTCAACATAAGTAGCAGGCGCTACTAAAATAACATCTCCATCACTTGAAGCATTTATACCTTCTTGTATAGTGGGGTAATCATCTGGGATATTAATATCAATTGTAATTTCTGTTGATGTTGGATTTTTTGAACAACCAAAAATACTCAAAATTAGAATAGTCCCTAAAAAGAATATAATAATAATCTTCATTTTACCTCCAATTTTTAAGTTGCTGCTAATGTTCCGTGTATGCTGTGGAAATCTACAGATACACCTGTTAGCAGCATCGTTTATTTCAACAACAACATCTTCTTCGTTTCAATTATGGTTTGTGTTTGCAATTTATAGAAATATATTCCAGATGCCTGATTCGATGCATCCCATAAATAGTTATGCTTTCCAGATTCAAATTGATATGACTCAATAGATTGTCCTTTTATATTAAATATTTTCATGATTCCTGTTTCATGTTCTTTTATATCAAAGCTTATAGTTGTACTTGGATTGAATGGGTTTGGATAATTAGTACCAAGCTTGGTTGCAACAGGTAAAAGATTAGGATCACTTTCTACAATTTCTACTTCCACTATGTTGGAAGGAACTGATTCGTATTCGCCATAAACAGCTGTTACATAGTAAGTGTAAGTTCCAAGAGGTACATTCGGATCTATATAGGAGAGTTCGGTTACAGTGGATATGATATCACCATTACGATAAACATTATAACAGGTCAAGCCCAAACCTATCGGAGCAGTCCACTGCAGTGCTATATCTGGTGCAATGACTTGATAAGTTAGTGATTCAGGTGGATTGTACATATGCTGCAAATCAACATCTACCGTGATTACATCGTAAGGAGGAAATGTAATATCGGAATATATATAATCATAGTAGCCTTCATAGCTACAAACCAGGTCATAAGTACCAGGTTTTACATCAAGGTTGTAATCACCATTTGCATCTGTCGTAGTGGAATAAGGACTCATCACAATTGTAGCACCTTCTATAGCAATTCCAGTATCTGTATCTGTTACATTACCCTGTACTGTACCCGCAATTAGCTCAACAATTGAACGTAAATGGAAATCATTATTATCTTGTGTCCAGGTCGATCCATTCCAGTTGAAAGAACGACAGTAAGTTCCAGGGGAAGTTTCGGTGAAATGAACAATATCGGTAAGAACCATGAAACCAATATAGAAATCACCTTGGATATCTGAAAGCTGTGTAGAATATGGTCTTAAATCAATTCTTGTCATGGGATTATTGTTTTCTAAAGTAGCTTCAGGAGTAACCATAAATGGTGTAATCAGGTCAATGCCCGGCACACCACCATTATCATCCCAAACATGGAATTCCATATCAGAATTTGAAATACTTGAATTAAGATGATTTCTAATGAGAGCATAATGTAGATCAATACCAATTCCGGTTGGATTGCTCATCTTCACAGCTACACCTTCACCTGCATAGATACCAACGTAAAAATCAGCTTGCCCATTATCATAGATAAGATGATGACCATAAATGATAGAATTGATTATAGACTCACTTTCATTCGAATTAGGAGATGCATCTACTGCTACGATTTTAAAATCAATTTGATCTCCATAGTTTGAAAATGGAATAGTAAAGAAGTACGTATCTCCAGTATTACCTGTTGATGGGATTGTGATCTCATTACCTCCTTCGATCGTATAAATTACATCTACAGAAGCTAATCCGGAAACGTCTATTATTTCAGCTTCAATGTTGAAATCTTCATCGGTTCCTTCATAAAACTCTGGTCCATTATAATAGATCAATGGAGGTGTTGTATCAATGTTCAAATCAGTAACAACTACATCATCCAAACACAAACCATTGAATTGTTGATTTAAATCAGCAACGAGTTCCCAACGAATAATAACCTGTGGATTCCCAACAAATAACGCAAGCGAGAATATATATTCTTCCCAATTATTCCCGGTACCACAGTATGTTCCCATATTAGTCCAACTGACTCCATTATTCGGTGATATCTCCACAGTAATGTAATCATAATATTGGAATTCGACATCATATTTCATCCAGAAGCTTAATTCAGCTTCAACAACTGTGCTTAGATCTAGAGGTTCCGTAATAGTGGCTGTGTAGGTTACATTTGGTTCGTAATTACCAATTGGACTCTCTGTTAAACAGTGAGTTGGTGAATGTGAAGTATAATCCACTAAACCCCAAGTATTGTATCCTAACGGATAAGTTTCAAGGGTCCAAAGTGCTAAACCATTCTCAAAATCATCCTCAAAAATAATTGTCTGACTAAAAGCTGATATCGCTACAATTATAAACATAAAAACATAATACTTTTTCATTCTTTAACCTCCAATTCATATAGTTGCTGCTAACGGCGGCGTGCCACGTCATCTTGCCATGAGCATTGGATTTGATTTTCAAATCCTGATGCGATTAGTAAGATGATAAAAGACGAGCAAATAATAAGTCAAGGGTTGTCTATTT
>JAQICU010000233.1 GCA_027858325.1 Candidatus Cloacimonadota bacterium | reverse complement strand
GGGTAGGATTTTATATTCTGACCCAACCAATGATATAAAGAGAAAAAATAAAAAAAAAACATCTTCAAAATATTGGAGCGCAAGTTTCCGAAGGGCATGATGCTGAACTTATCAAAGATGCTGATGTGGTAGTAAAATCTTCCGCTGTGAAAAATGATAATCCTGAGCTTGTTGCTGCACTATCTCATAAAATTCCCGTGATCCGCAGAGCGGAAATGCTATCCGAAATAATGCGAATGAGTTATGGAATCGGCATTGCCGGCACGCATGGAAAAACTTCCACAACCTCGATGGTGGGAAGCATCCTATCTGCTGCCAAACTTGAACCAACCGTGATCGTGGGTGGAATTGTCAAAAATTACGGTTCCAATAATCTGCTCGGATCGGGTAAATATATCGTAGTGGAAGCTGATGAGTTTGATCGCTCATTTCTCACACTTAGCCCGATCATTGCCGGCATCACAAATATCGAAGCAGATCATCTCGATTGCTATCAGAACCTCGATGGTGTAAAAGATGCGTTCATTGAATATGCCAATAAAGTTCCTTTTTTCGGAAGCGTGATCGCCTGCTTGGATGACCATGGAGTTCAATCTATCATTCCGAAAATAAATAAAGAAATTCTAACTTACGGTTTTTCCAAACAAGCTAAGTTACGTGTTATTGATGTCAAATTTAAAAACTTTGAAACCAACTTTACTGCAGTTTACGGTGGTATTGAACTTGGTCGTATTAATTTGAAAGTTATGGGTGAACATAATATTCTTAATTCACTGCTGGCAGTTGCTACAGGGCTTGAATTGGATATTCCTTTCGAATCAATACAAAAAGGACTAGCTGAATACAACGGTGTTTTCCGCAGGTTTGAATATAAAGGTGACAAGGATGGAGTCAGTTTATATGATGATTACGCACATCATCCTACAGAAATTGAAGCAACTCTAAAAGGTGTGAGAGGCAGTAGTGCAAGCCGGATCGTGGTTATCTTTCAACCTCACCTTTACTCACGAACACAAAATTTTTATGAAGATTTCGGACGCTCTTTCTTTCAATCTGATGTACTCCTGATCACTCCAATATTCCCGGCAAGAGAAAAACCAATTCCGGGTGTTTCTGGAAAACTAATTTCCGATGCAGCAATTCAATCAGGTCATAAAAATGTTCATTACATTAAGTCGAATGATGAAATATTAAAAAGCATAAAAGAAGTAACTAAACCAGGAGATATTCTCATCACAATGGGTGCAGGAAGTATTTACAAATTCGGTGAGAATTTCTTAAATGAAAAGAATTAATTTTAGTTAAAAGGAAAAAATGTTTGACAGTAAAATGCTAACTTCGTTTGTTATAAAGAGTTCCTTAAGTAAATATTCTAACATGAAGGTTGGTGGCAACGCCACTTATCTTCTTGCACCACAGAATGTTAGTGATCTGTCTTCAATAATTCAGAAAGCAAAGGCACAAAATTTGAAGATACTTCCTGTTGGTGGAGGTTCTAATATCCTTTTTGGAAATGTTGGAAATAGAGTGATTATTCTGGATGCTTATCTTCCTGAATTTTTTCAGGTTGATAATAAAATTGTTACGGTTTCTTCCAATATGAAGATCAGCTCAATTATTGATAAAGCCATGCAATACGAATTGGGTGGATTGGAATTTATTTTCGGTATCCCGGCACATATAGGTGGAGCAATTCATATGAATGCCGGAGCTTTTGAAAAATGTATCTTTGATTATCTATATTGGTTAGAATATATTGATCTAAAAGGAAAAATTACAAAAATCGATCGGAAAGACCTTGAATTCGGATACAGAACTACATCAATAGAAGGTTTTATAGTGAAAGCTGCTTTTAAAATGGATAAGAAAACTAAAGAGAAAATTCTAGCTGACAAGGAAGATATTATTTCTAAAAGATTTGAGCGACATCCATACGATTATCCCAGTTTAGGCAGTACATTCAAGAATCCCAAAGGTAAATTTGCCGGACAATTGATTGAAGAATGCGGTTTGAAGAGATTGCAGATCGGTGATGCACAGATTAGTGAAAAACATGCAAATTTCATTATTAATAAAGGAAGTGCTAGATTCAACGATGTAGCTGAATTAATCAGAATTATTCAAAAAACAGTGAAAGAGCAAAAAGGTATTGAGCTTGAATTGGAGATAAAGGTAATAAACTGATGCAGAAAAAACGTTCAGGATCAAGTAGATATTTCTTTTTCTTTCTGGTTTGTGTTGTTCTGATCTATGGTGCTTACATAGGCATAAACAGCCTGTTTACAAAGCTTGATCTATTTAAGGTGAAATCCATCAAGATAAGTGGAAATGAAAATTTGGAAACAGATTTTCTAAAAAATATCTGCAATGATTTCATCAATTTGAATTTATATTCGATCTCTAAAAAGGACGTACTAAAAAAATATGAGAACATTATAAGAATCGATGACATTAAAGTTTCCAGAATATTTCCAAATAAATTAAAAATTGAAATAAGTGAAAAGAAGGGAGAGTTTTTTTTTCGAACTGAAAGCGGAACTATCTTCCCTCTTGATAAAAATAGAGTCGTTCTGGATAATGTGAATTTTTATGAGAATGAAGTTCTACCGGTAATCGGAACTAAAATTCCAAACTCTGAGATCATTATCGGCACAAAAGTAGAGAATGTTCTAATTGAAGAAGTTTTTTCTTTAAAAAAGAAATTTGCAAATGTGAACCCGGATTTCATTAAGAGTATTTCCGAGTTTTACTTAAAAGATGAAAATCTAATATTAGTGAATGCCAATATCGGGTACAGGATAGTATTGGGAAATAATGAGATCGAAGAAAAACTTAAGAGACTCATATTCCTGGAACAGAATCGTACTTTTGAAAAAGGCACAACGATAGATTTGAGATTCAAAGATCAGCTTGTGATCAGCTCGGAGGAGATATGAAGATAGGTCAGGTTATTACGGCAATAGATATTGGCACAACGAAGATATGTGTTATTATTGCACAAATAAACGAAGAAAATAAATTAGAAGTTAAAGGCATTGGTACAAGTAAATCTAATGGAATGATTAATGGCATAGTTGTTGATATAATGAAAGCTTCAAAATCTATGAGTGATGCAATTAATGAAGCTGAAGAGATGGCTACCTTCAAAGCTAAAAATATATATGTTGGGATTGCCGGTGAACATATCAAAAGTCAGAATACTATTGGTAGGATTTCTCTTACTTCCGGTACTCATCCTTGTGATATAGATCAACAGCATGTAGAAAATGTTATATCAAATTCGAAAAATAATGTTAAGATACAGCAGGGAAATGAAAGACTTGAAATTATTCATGCTATCCCACAATATTATAAAATTGATGAGCAAGACGGAATAATGAATCCTGTGAATATGAGTGGGTTCAATCTTTCTGCCCATGTCCACATCGTGATGGCAGACATCAATGCACTTAGAAATATAAATAAGTGTATTGAAATTGCCGGATATAAAGTTCTAGAAAGCTATTTAGAACCTATCGCCTCTTCACATGCTGTTCTGGATGCTGTAGAAAAAGATCTGGGTTCCATTATTATTGATATTGGCGGTGGAACAACCGATATAGCAGTATTCTACAAAGATAGTATAAGATTCAGCGCTGTTCTTCCAATTGGCGGCAAGAACATTACTCACGATCTTTCTGTCGGATTGCATACTTCACCAAAAAATGCAGAGAAGCTTAAGATAGAATTGGGTAATTCGCTCTCCGGAAAGATTCCTGAAGATAAATTGATCGAGATCGAAGGAATTGGTGGGCGAGAGCCAAAAAAGAAGAAATTGAAATATATGACTGAGATCATAGAAGCCAGGATGCGAGAAATATTTGAAGGTGCATACAAGATACTTAATGAGCATCATGACCTGAGTTTAATAACCGCAGGTCTCGTTCTTACAGGTGGAGCTTCACTTCTTAGAGAAAGTTCCATACTCGCAGATCAGATATTCAACATGCCCACTAAGATCGGCTATCCAAATTTATCCGATCTAGCCGGTCCTGTTGATAGATTACAAAACCCAAAATATGCTACAAGTGTGGGAATTCTTTATTATGTTTATAATGAACTTCAGAGTAGAGAAGATAAAATTAGCAGTATAAAGATAGGTAATTCATTTGCAAATTTCTGGCAGAAAATAAAAGAAATGTTCAAAGATTATTTTTAGAAACGTATATTAGATAAATTTTCGGAGGTTATATGTTGGAATTAGACCTGAATCATGATGAAATCCCTTTTGGTACACATATAAAGATCATTGGCGTTGGTGGAGCAGGCGGAAATGCTATTGGCACAATGATAGAATATAACCTAAATGGTTTAGAATTTGCTGTTGCAAATACCAATATCAAAGACTTGAAAAACTCAAAAGCAAAAGTCAAATTGCAGCTTGGAAGAGAACTAACAAAAGGACTTGGTGCTGGGGCAAACCCGGATGTTGGTCGTAAAGCAGCAGAAGAATCTCGTGAAGATATAAAGAATGTTCTAAAAGATACCGATCTCCTTTTCATTGCAGCGGGGATGGGTGGTGGAACAGGAACCGGTGCAACACCTGTAATTGCATCCCTAGCCCGTGAGATGGGCATCCTTACAATTGGTATTGTAAGTAGACCCTTTAGAAGCGAGGGAAAGAAACGCACGATACATGCTGAGAATGGAATTAAAAAGCTGCGTGAAAACGTTGATACACTTATCGTGGTTCCAAATGAAAAACTTAATGATATTTATCCGGATATGACAGTGATCGAAGCGTTTAAAAATGCTGATAATATACTTTACGAAGCTGCAAAGGCTATCTCTGATATTATAAATTACAGTGGTTATATGAATGTAGACTTTGCAGATGTACAAACTGTTATGAAAAACCGAGGGCTTGCCATGATGGGTTCCGGGGTAGGAGATGGAGATCAAAGAGCTGTAGATGCAGCTCAGAAAGCGATGAATAATCCTCTGCTCTCGGATATTCCAATTGAAAATGCCAAAGGAGTTCTTATTAATATAACTGCCGGTAAAGATTTTAAAATGGATGAGTTTGAACTTATTACAAATGAAATAGTCAAACAAACCGGTGATGAAGGGGATATAATTACAGGAATTATTATTGATGCTGCTATGGAAGGAAAGATCAAAGTAACGCTGATCACCACCGGACTTGATACTCCCAATACAACTGTTTATGAACGAGAAACTATTATTTATGATAAAGAAGATAAATCGGAAGATATTGGAAGTACTTTACAAAGAATAAGAAATTCCGATTCTTTAAATTTGAATAAAAGAACTGACGAAAAAGCAAGTGTATTTCCGGATAAACAAATGGAAATACCAGCTTTTCTAAGGAAATTCTCAAATTAATATTATGGAAGCGGTCTGATCGTGCAGGAAACAATACTTCAATTCTTAATTCTATCTTTCTCTATCTATGCTGTGGGAAGGCTCACAGGTCTTTTTGTTATAGATAATTTTTTTGCAGCTATCATTGCTGCATTTGTGTTGGCTCTTGTTAATATTATTATTAAACCGGTTCTCGTGCTCATTTCTTTCCCAATCACATTTATTACTTTTGGCTTGTTTACTTTTTTTGTAAATGGATTCTGCCTACTTATTGTTTCCAAACTTGTACCTAAGTTCAGATTAAGAGGTTGCTTCACAGCGGCAATTGCAGCAT
>JAQICU010000177.1 GCA_027858325.1 Candidatus Cloacimonadota bacterium | reverse complement strand
TGAGAGAATACCTTTGATCTGCTGCCGTGTTGTTTGCGGCTTTGGTGAGATTATAGATAGTTTTCGCCCAACAGCTTGTTCATTAAAGTAGATTTTCCAACGTTTGGTTTTCCTACGATTGAAACAAATCCGGCTCGATAAATGCTATTCATAAAATACTTTTAACTCTTGCAAATTTTATAAATAAGAATTTCTAAAATTATCTCATCTTTTAAATTTAATGATTTTGCATCGATGTCAGCTTGCAGAAGTAATGAAAATATTTTACTAAGAGAATTATAAGAATAATTTTTAGCAAAAGAAATATAATCTTTCCTGAATTTATAGAATATTTCGGGAAGATAACGATTCACGATCTCCGAATTGCTGATATTGTTCTTCTGCAAAGCAATGACCCGCCATAAAGTCTGAAAAAAAGTTGAAAGCATGATAATAACAAATACCGCGGATTCATTATTTGCGATCATATTCTCTAATATTGATAATGAGTTTTGCAGATTTCGTTTTCCAATCTCATTTTGAAGATCATAAACCTTATTAGTTCTGGATTTCCCAACAGTTTCCTTTACGTCGTCTATTGTAATGTTTCTTTTCCCTTTTGTATAGATAATCAATTTTTCTAATTCATTGGCAGCTAATTGATAATCAAGTTCAATGCTTCTAGTAAAAAGTTCCTTTGAATCGTTATCCATGAATATTTTTTTTTCTTTGGTTTCATTATTCAACCATCTGAGAATGTCAGCTGAACTATATGGAGACCGACAAATTATCTTCACAGCATTTTCCGTTATCATTTTATTTGCTTTTACCCGTTCATCAATTTTTTCAGCTAATAGAACAAGAATTGAAGTTGGAACAGGATTTTGTACGTACTCAGCTATAAGGTTCTTATCAGAAGCTTTCATTGTATCAAAATTCTTTAGTATAACAAGTCGGAATCTTGCTATGAAGGGCATCATCTCAAGTTGTTCCAAGGCACTTATAGCAGAATCCGTATCTGCATGAATTACTATGGAATCAAATTCTTCGGAACCAGGGGATTTGTATTTTTTGCTGATCTCTTTTTGAACTATATCCTTTAGGTAATTCTCCGGACCGAAAATTTAGTAAACAGATTGAGGTTTTTGACTCGGGAAAGTTCTTAAAAATTCATAATGCGGAATACTTTGTGTTTTAGCCATATTTATGATTTAAATATAATATCAAAGTTACAATAGCAATTAACCAGCAATAATATGCAAAGTATTTTAATCTCTGTTTTTTTACGATTTCAATGAGGAATGAAATTACTAAATATCCGGAAATAAAAGCTGCAAGTGTACCCAAAAGATAAGGTAACCAAAGTGATCTATCAAGATCTAATAAATTTGAAAGCTTATGGATATTTACACCCACTATGGCAGGGATGGAAAGAATAAAAGAAAATCTTGTAGCTTCTTCTCTATCTAATCCGGTAAAAATGCCAACGGTGATAGTCGTTCCCGAACGGGATATACCAGGGAGTATTGCGAAAGCCTGAGCAAATCCGATAAGAAAGGATTTTTTGATTCCAAGTTGGTGTGTCTTGATTCCCTTAGGTTCGATCTTGTCTGAAATATACAGTATGAAACCTGTGATGATAAGCATGAAGCTTGGAATGTAAAGTGATGAAAAGGCTTTAGTGAGCGGGTTTTCAAAGTAAAGACCTAATATACCTGTTACTGTAGTAGCAACAATTATGTAAAATATTGTATTTCTGTTTCTTGTATGTATAGATTCTTTGTTTTTGAATAAAATGAGTGATCTGATTAACGAAATAATATCCTTACGGAAATAGATCAATACTGCGAATAATGAACCGAGATGTAAAATTATTTCAAAATTTATATCAGGGTTTTTGAATTTTAAATAATGTTCTGCAAGAACAAGATGTCCTGAACTACTAACTGGAAGGAATTCAGTTAATCCTTGGATTATTCCTAATATAATTGCCTTAAAAAGTTCCATGAACTTCTGTTCCTAGATTATATCCGGTAGCTTTGATTTTAATAATTCAGATACTGGGACCAATTCAACATCTAGTTTTCCGATTTCTTTTATGAATTCTTTTAAGAAATCATATCTGTCTTGTGTTGCGCAATGTGTAATAACTAAGATCTTTTCTCGATTCCTAGCAAGATTTTTTAATTGTCTTAATTTTATTGCAAGTGTTTTATCCGTTAATGATGGCGTATCCAGAAAAAATTGATTTTCCAAAGTTGGGATCAGCATCTTTTTTGCGGTATCATATGCAATGGAAGATTGAGATGTGCGACTGTCTACAAAATATAGATCATGATCTTTTACAACCTGCAAAACGTTTTTCATAACAGATTCATCTGTGGTTGCGAATGAACCCATATGATTATTGGCACCAACACACAATGGGAATTGTTTTATATAACCTTCCATTCTGCGCCTGATCTCTTTTTCTGATAGATGTACATAGATTGCATTAGCTCCAGGATTATCTCTTGGATAGCTAACCGGTTCCATTGGAATGTGGATCATTGTTTCATGACCCGTCTCAGCAGCCCTGTTCATCACATGTTTGGAAAACTTTTGGTCAGGAAGGATCGCGAAAGTAACATTACTGTTTAAACTGCAGAAATCATCTAATAATTTGTTATTTCGAATTCCAAAATCATCTACAACTATGGCAAGTTGAGTTTTAATTTTAGTTTCAATATGTGATTTAGTATAATATAAGCTAACAAAATATTTCTGAGAATCGTGTGGATCTTCTAATTCCAGAACTTGCTTATTACCATTATTCTTCACTTTTCCGCTTAATATTTTTCCACCAATTAATTCTACTCGACCGCTAATGATAATGTTTGCATAATTTAAATCCATTTCCGAACTATCTATTCCTATGGAA
>JAQICU010000172.1 GCA_027858325.1 Candidatus Cloacimonadota bacterium | reverse complement strand
TGAAATCGTTATTCGTAGCCAGAAAATGTTCACCCTTAGAAAATGGGATCTTTTTTCCACTTTCCCAAATTATACCTTCCTGAACATTTTCAGATAAAAGATCCTTCACCATTCCTAGAACCAATACATCCGGATCTATTTTATTTGAATAATGCCTGAATATCTCGCCGGTATTTTCATTCTGATAAATATTGATCACATTATCCTCTGTTTTAACAAGATCTACGCTTTTTATTAGTTCTTGAGCATATACAAAACAGAAAATAAATAATATGCTAAATACTAAAACAGTTTTGTATAACATGAGCATCCTCCCACGATCTTTGCCGATCAATTTGAAGCTATTAATTACGAAAAAGTGAATTAAGAATTATGAAATAATTAGTCGAACTTGATGTTCATCTCACTAGTTTTCACTGATTCAGGTTCTTTAGTTGAGATCGTATCACCAACGGTAATACCCTCGATTATTTCAACCTCTTGGAAGTTATTTATCCCGGTTTTTACAACATCACCGGTACCTATTGTATCATTCTTGACTTTATATACTATATCATTCCCCTCATTATCAGAAAATATACAACGAATTGGAATTACAACAATATCTTTTCTCTCTTCGCCGATTATTGTGATATTGGCTGTCATACCGGGTTTTAATCTTTTATCAACTTCCACCATCCCAATTTCAACCGGAAAAACTTTTACATTATTATAATCTATAGCCATTGCAGCAATTTTTGTAATTTTTCCATTAAAATTCTCATATGGATAGGCATCGACTTGAATATTGACATTCATTCCTACTTCGATCTTGGATATATCAACTTCATTGATCTTTGTATTCACGATCATTCTGCTAAGATCAGCAAGTTTAAGAATTACCGTACCTGCTGAATAAGATCCTGAGCTGGAAACTACCATTTCACCCTCTTCAACAGGTTTTTGAATAATCGTACCGGAAGCTGTAGAAAATAATTTCGATAAATTATCATCTGATTCAATTTCTTTTACAAGTTCATATTGCTGAAATGCAGAATTATAATTTATTTGAGCAGTGGTATATGCATCTTTGTATATATCCAATTCGGTTTCTGAGATATAATTCTCTGCAAAGAGAGATTTTCTTTTATTATATTTTTCTTTTGCATTTTCCAATTCTATCTCAGCAAGTTTCAAATTACTATTTACTCTTAAGATAGCTTCAGCTTGATTATAATCGGGAACTATTTCTGCAATAATATCTCCTTTAAAAACATAATCTCCCTCTTCCACATAGAATTTAACCAGCTCACCACTAACTTGTGATTTTTGTTCTATTTCTCTAATTGGCTGGATTTCTCCTGTCTCTTCGAGTTTGATCACTATTGTTCCAAGTTCAACCTTATGATGCTTAGCCTTCTCACCAAATTTCCCTCTACCTTTCTTATCTTTAGAAACATTGCAACTACTGATTACTATAATCAAAAAAACGATTACCATACTGCTAAAAAACTTTCTCATCTTTTCTCCTGTATTGTTTTTCTAAATTCGGCACATTATTTTTT
Organism: Candidatus Cloacimonadota bacterium; assembly: GCA_027858325.1. Taxonomy (GTDB): domain Bacteria; phylum Cloacimonadota; class Cloacimonadia; order Cloacimonadales; family TCS61; genus Tenebribacter. The sequence continues at coordinate 3,395 of JAQICU010000172.1, read as the reverse complement.
TATTATTTATATTCTACTGCTTTTAAATAAAGTTTTTGTGCTTTACCTTCACGTAAAATTCCGATCTCAATTTTATCCCCAACTGCAATATCTGATACTGCAAGTTCCGCATCACGGGTATCTTTAATAGCATTCCCGTTGATATCTTTCACAATGTCTCCTTCTTTTAGACCTGCTATAGCTGCGGGGCTTTTACTTTGAATATAATTTACAAGAACCCCGTCAAGACTTTTTAGTTTTAGATGGGAGGCAATGAGTGGATTAAGTTCTTGAACCTTAAACCCAAACCAGATCTGGCGTATTTTCCCAAATTCAATTAATTCACGCGTAGATTTTTTTACAGGGTTTATTGGAATTGCAAAACCTATGCCGATATTTCCACCCGATTCTGAAAATATGAAAGTATTAATACCGATAATCTCTCCATAAATATTTACTAACGGTCCTCCACTATTCCCTTGATTAATTGCGGCATCAGTTTGTATCATATGACGATATATCTTACCATCTTTATTTTCAGCAAAATCTCTGTTTAAGGCAGATATCACTCCAACCGACACACTCGGTTTACTATCTTTGATCAAAAAACCATACGGATTACCAAGTGCTATTGCCCATTCTCCAATAATAAGATCATCTGAATTACCGAATTTTGCAAATGGAAGATCCTCTCCTTCAATTTTGATAACAGCGATATCATGGCTCGTATCTATCCCAATTACCTTTGCCTCATATTGTCTTGTATCGGTGAGGATAACCTTTATTTCGGTTGCGCCTTCCACAACATGTGCATTTGTGAGAATGAATCCATCAACTGAAAAAATAACTCCAGAACCAATTCCCTGGATGCTGTACGGAACTTCATCGTAATAACCAAAAAAGAAACTTCTGCGACGTTTAACCATTTGCGTTTTGGTGACGTTAACACTGACTACTGCAGGTTCCACGATCTCAGCAGCATTTGTAATTGCGTTCCTTCTTGAGGAATATACTTCCTCTGTTTTTGAATCCTTTTCTACTGCTCGTTCACTTACGGTATTCTCTAAGACAACGTCAGATTCAAAGCTCTTTACTACTTCTCTATTCTTAACAAATACTGGATAGAAAATTATAACAATAATTGTTAATATTAAAAGTAAAATCACATGATTTCTATTCATTATAAATCCTACTTTATACACAAATAAATTAGCATATTTCCTAATCCAATGAGGAAATGAACTGCTAACACAAACATTAAAACGTATTTATAAACATATCTGTTGAAATATTCTTTTATAATATCCACATCAAGTTTTTTATCAAGTAATTCAATGTATTTATTTACTTCGTACTTCTGCATTAAGTAAGGAACAAAAGTACGTAAGAACTGCTTCACGATCTCATATACAATAGTTGTAATGAAATGCCTGAAATTGTTCTTAATAGATTTTGGAATGAAACTGATGTTATCCATAAAGGTAATTTTATCCCATGTTTGATGGAAAACTTTGTGTTCCCACTTTGTAAGGCGTGAACCGTCCGTATCATCTTTTGTATCTTTTATGTAATCATTTACCATTGTCTTGATCTTTTTCATCAACCAGATCTTTTTACGGTAAACAAAAGCGGGTGTGAATGGAAGGTGTTTCCCAAAAACCTTTTTCTTTTTAGCGGGAATAAACAGAAAACATTTGATCGCAAATATATAGAGGAATCCAAATAGCATATTTACAATGATGAAAATTAGAGGTTTGATAATGAACATTATATTCTGCCCTGTTGATATAAATCAATAAAATATTCAATCGAACGGTTATAGGTTTTCTCCGCTTCGTTAGGGAAATAACAAGCAGGAAGTTCATTCATGGAACGGTGATAACTAATGCATTCACAGCAGATTCCTTTCTTACTGCAGGAATATGTGCAGTTGCAATTCTCTTTGTTCCTGCTTTGATTATTACATCTCACTGGTTCTCTCCTAATTTATTCTATGTTTAACCAAAATTTTGTAACTCATTTTGTCAATAATTAAGGTTCAGCAAGCTGATAGATTAAAGCATTTTTATCACTCAGTAACAAAATATTTCTCAAGCCAATTTATTGTGTATTTTATGTCTTCCGGGATCGGTGCTTTTGCTTTTATAATTTCTTTTGTTATTGGATGTTCGAACTCTAGTCTGTAAGCATGTAGAGCTTGTCTTTTAAGGTGATTTGCCAGTAAGTATTTTACTTTTTTCTGATAATGAAAGGGGACAACACTAAGAGTTCGTTTTAGTGTTGAATAAGTGTTATCTCCCAAGATGGGGCAATTGATATGAGAGAAATGAACACGGATCTGATGAGTTCTGCCTGTTTCCAGCTCAACTTCTACCAGCGAGAAAAAATCGAAATATTTAATAATTTCATAATGAGTAACTGCTTCTCTCCCATCTGTTGTAACTGTCATTTTTATTCTGTCTTTCTTGCTTCTTCCAATTAATGTTCTAATTGTGTCTTCAGCTTTTGAGGGAATTCCCACAGTTATTGCAAGATAAGTTTTCTTAATTGTTCTTTCTTGAAACATTCGAGACAGAAGCGAATGTACTCTATCATTCTTGGCAACTATAAGAAGTCCGCTGGTATCTTTATCAAGCCGGTGAACAATACCTGGTCTTTGCGGATCATGCTGAACAGAAAGCTTTTCATTAAAATGGAACATCAAAGCGTTTACCAGTGTTCCATCATGTACTCCAGCTCCCGGATGTACAACTAATCCAACTGGTTTGTTCACAATTGCGATATCATCATCTTCCCAAATAATATCTATAGGAATGTTTTGCGGTTTTATCTTCAGTTCTTTCTTTTGGGGACCTTCAATTGTTATAAAATCGGAATAAGAAAGTTTATAATTTTTTTTTACAGGTTCACCATTAACTAATATTGCTTCTTCCTGTAAAAGTTTATCAATAAATGATCTAGAGTATAAATCTTCTAATTCCAAGCTTACAATGTATTTGTCAATTCTCAGTTTTTCATCTTCAAGATATTCAATTTTCATTCTTATGTTTTAAAGATCATCTTCTTTAGTTTGCTTTCTCTTCTCTATGTTCGTAAGTGCTATTATGGCACCCGTAGGCTGTCCGGCAGCATCACGGATCATAGCACTGTTGAGCACAATATGTCGTTTCAACGAAGGTACAAAGAACTGCTGAGATTCTTGTTTTGTGTGAGAGTTTAGAATGTTCAGAGCATATTTCTTAATGTTATTCTCGATTTCAGGTGGGAAATTCTCTTCAATAATGTTGGATTTATCGCTTAATGCAGGAAAAGTGTTAGTAACTTTTTCATTTATAAATACAAAATTTCCTTTTATATCAATGATCATAAATCCGTCATCAGTGAGATTTAGTATTGAAACAATACGATTATTATGC
>JAQICU010000141.1 GCA_027858325.1 Candidatus Cloacimonadota bacterium | reverse complement strand
GCATATAGGAAATTGAGTCAAGCGAAAATTCTTTGGGAAACGCAAGAGTGTAATTCACTTGTGTAAAAGGGATTCCCCAAGTTTGAGTTGTTGTTAGAATATATTCTGCTTTAGCTTCTTTCAATTCTTGCCTGTAACAAATCCGGTATATTGCGGTAGTGTCGGGTTTAATATGAATAGTGAACGAGATGCCATTTTGATTATTCCGAATATCTGTTTCTTTTAGAGTATCTTGAATATTAATTACAAATATTGAATCAATTTTTCCATAGATTTCATCTTGGGGGAAGGGATAGAAAAGACGTTTATTTATTTCTTTACTGCTATTGTTTCTAAAGTAATACAATCCATTCACATAAAAGTAATTTTCGACAATCTTAAAATCCAGATCTTCTTGATAGAATTGCAGATCTTGTGCTTGAATTAAGTGAAAAGAAATTATTAAGATTAATATAATTATCTGTTTCAAGTTATTTCAACAGCAGCATTTTATTTGCTGCCAGTTCTTCTCCACCCGAAACAAGTTTATAGAGATAAACACCGGATGGAACTTGTTTATTGTTTTGATTTGTACCATCCCATGTAATTGATCCTTCGATACACTGCTCCGCAGCACTCAGGATGACAGATATTGTCTTTATTTTCTGGCCACGTGAATTATAGATTTCAATGGTCACAGACAAGGATGTTTGTGGTACTGAAAAACTTATTTCTGTAGTTGGATTGAAGGGGTTGGGATAATTTGAAAGATTGTAGTTTGATGAAGGAGGTGAGATTTCATAGTCATTAATACCAACAACATAATTTTCAAAGACAAATTCATAATAATTCAAACTATCAGGTTCTATTGAAATTATTGAGTCCATGGAAGCAAGAGCACCAAGATGGATGTTACAATTAAAATTCATAGCATACATCTCTTTTTCAAAATATCCAATTTCATTTGTTACAACATCAGGGTTATTATAATTATATGGAAAATGCTCAATTTGAACATTGGGAACAGGATTCATTAGTGAATCATACACATAGCCAGAAAATATACCTTGAATCCCACCATTATTATTTATACCGCCCAAAGTGGGAGAATTATCTTTACAAAATGATATATCTGTTGTCATTCCACCGGTTGAAGAAAATGAAACAGGGACTAAAGATTGCCCATCAATAGGCGCTAGTACCATTGTCTGTAAAGTTCCAAAAGTGCACCATGAGACTTCACCATCGTAATAATAAGAAGTAACATGATCACCCTGTTCATCAATTACGAGCGGAGTTTGTAGATCATCTTGAGTAACAACGATATATGCATCTTGTGGAAATGGAATCCCAGTAATAAAATAGGCTTCATCGGTATTAGAGGAAATCTTGCAATTATCTAAATTACCATCTATTATCATGCTAAATAGTTCTAAAGACCAACCTGTCTCATCGAAGTAAATTTCAGTAATGTAAGGTCCTTCCGCAATCGGATTCGCACATAATATTCCTACAAAAATTATAAATAAACAAGTTAAAAGCTTTTTCATCATAACCTCCAATTCATTTAATAGCTCAATCAAATTCTATGTATTCCATTTTGCTTAGTTGACTATACATAAACTAAATAGATGAAATAATTAGTCAATTAAAAAACCTGATTTACATCTTTTCATTTACAAAAAATATTATCAACTTCCATTTGTCGTAATTAAATAAAGCAGGAGGAAGAATGCAATTTCAAGAAGAACTGATCAATATCTGCGAGAAATATCCCCAGCTAAAACTCAATTTTCAATACAAGATATGGGAAACGGATTTCCTGCGGTTCTATCAAAGTCAGATCAATTATAACATTTCCAAAACATCGATATCTCTTTCTACAACGATTCATAAAGGAAAGAAATCTTACAGCTTTTCTCTAAAAGATCCAACCAAAGAGATTCTCCAAAATAAGATCGATGATGTTTTAAAAATAATTGATCAATTACCGGAAGACCCAGATTTTGTGGATCTGGAAGATGATCTGAGCAAATCAGCAGAAAAAGAGAAGATCAACAACATCGAGAAAGTAACTCTTGATAAGAAAATTGAAATTTTAGAGAAATTTTCGAAAGCTGTAGCACCATACGATTTCAAGATCTATGGAACATTCATCTGCAATTACCGAACGCTTTACATCATTAACAGCAACGGTCTCGATAAACGTGAGATCAGCTCTCCCATCTATCTTGAATGTAAAGCAGTTAATCAGAAGAACGAAGTTACAGTTTTGGAAGCATACGGTGGAGAGAGATTTGAAAACTTCAATGAAGAGGAATTTTCTTCCAACCTTACAAAGAAAGTTATAGCAGCTATAGGTGAAGTGGTAGATGTTGAAGCCGGAGAATACCAAGTTGTGTTGGCTCCACGCTGCATTGGTGAATATTTCATGTATTTGGAAAGCAGTATTCATGCGCAAAGCCTGGATTCCAAACAGAGTTACTTTGAAGGCAAAGTCGATGAGAAAGTATTCCCGGAAATTGTTACAATTACAGATGACCCAAATCATCCTGAACTTATCAATTTTGATTATAACGGAGATGGTCATATTTACAAGAAACTTCCAATTATCGAGAAGGGGATTTTCAAAAATTTCTTTGTTGATAATTATTATGGTCGTAAACTTAAAATGAAGAAGAATGGGGCAGAAGGTGGAGCACTTGTGATGGATACAGGTGATAAGAGCCTCAGTGAAATGATAGGTTCGGTAAAAAGGGGACTCTATATTTCCAGTTTGCATTATATGAATTTCATCAATCGTAAAGAAACTTCCATAACCGGATTAACAAGAGACGGAACATTCTTGATCGAAGATGGAAAGATTACAAATGTGGTGAATAATCTGCGTTTTACAGAAAACATTTCAGATATTATCAAGGGGATAACAGACATTGAAAATAGATCTTATACTATACCTTATTCGGATAATTACGGAGAATTTGGAATATACAGCGCACGAATGCCGCATGTGAAAGTTAATGGCTTCAAGATCAGTTCATCAACGAGAACAGTTTAATGGCTCACAGATGAACACGGAAAAGCACGG
>JAQICU010000187.1 GCA_027858325.1 Candidatus Cloacimonadota bacterium | reverse complement strand
GTCTTTAGCGTTACCTAAATTTTCAGATGGCAAGATCAAGTTTGATGCTAATCAGGTTTTGATTGGAGCAAACACTGATCTAAAAAAACTCGAAACAGAAAATCCCTGGCTGCAAACAGAAAAATTAGTTGCAAAACCGGATCAACTGTTTGGTAAAAGAGGGCTTAACAAGTTGTTGTTTGTAAACAAATCCTGGAAAGAAGTACAAGACTGGATTGCAGAACGCATGAACAAAACAGTTACTATCAAACAAACAACTGGTGAAACAACAGGAGAACTTAATTATTTTCTCGTGGAAAAATTCGTTCCGCATGATGATGAGTATTACATTGCGATTACCACTTCCAGAGAAAACGATACGATCCATTTTTCTACCAAAGGTGGAGTTAATATCGAAGAAGTATGGGATTCAGTAGTAACACTTGATGTTCCATTATCAACAGAAATTGATGACCTTGATGTGACTGGTTTCTTACCAGCAGAACTCAGCACCAAAAAAGAGATCGTGGCGGATTTTGTCAGAGCGCTCTACAAAATGCTGGTTGAATATCATTTTGTTTATTTGGAATTAAATCCATTTACATTCGTTGATGGAGCTCCAGTTGCACTCGATGCTGTGGCAAAAGTAGATGATTATGCATCATTCCAGTGTGCTGAAATGTGGGGAGAATTAAAATTTCCAAATCCGTTTGGTCTTGAAAAAACAATTGAAGAAGAAAAAGTGGATAAACTTGACGAAAGAACAGGTGCATCACTCAAACTTACAGTTCTAAACACTGAAGGAAGGATTTGGAATCTTGTTGCTGGTGGCGGCGCATCCGTTATCTATGCTGATACCGTTGTAGATCTGGGATACACTGATGAACTTGCAAATTATGGGGAATATAGTGGAAATCCATCAGCAGAACTTACCTATGGATATACAAAAATAGTTCTTGATCTGATGACACGAAAGAAAGATCCACAAGGTCGACCAAAGTTTTTACTTATCGGTGGTGGAATTGCAAACTTTACCGATATCGCCAAAACATTTACTGGAATTATTCAAGCAATTGAAGAGTATGAAGAAAAACTAAAGGCAACCAATGTAGAAATTTTTGTAAGAAGAGGTGGTCCAAATTATATTGAAGGTTTGAAGATCATGAAAGATATGGGAACGAGACTCGGTATTCCAATTGAAGTATATGGTCCTGAAACACATATGACAAAAATTGTTTCACTGGCTCTTGATAAGAAGGTAGGTTAATCATGAAAAGTTATGAATTATTCGATAAAAATACAACAGCATTCATTTATGGTTCACAACAAAAAGCAGCACAAAGAATGCTTGATTTTGATTATTTATGTAAAAGAGAAAAGCCAAGTGTTGCCGGTTTTATTACACCAACAGGTATAGGAAATTACAAATTATTCTGGGGAACAAAAGAGATTACAATTCCTAGGTATTTAACGGTTGAAGCTGCGATCAAAGAAAATCCTGATGCCGACGTAATGGTTAACTTTGCCTCAGAAAGATCTTGTGCAGAATCGACCATGGAAGCACTTGAAACTGAGAACATCAGAACAATTATTATGATTGCGGAAGGTGTTCCTCAAAGAGACGTAAGAAAAATTGCTAAGCTGGCAAAAGAAAAAGGAAAATGGATTATCGGTCCAGCGACAGTTGGTGGATTAAAGCCGGGCTGTTTTAAAATTGGAAATGCAGCAGGAACGGTAGAAAATATTAGAGACACAAAATTATACAGACCGGGTTCAGTTGGTTTCGTGTCTGTTTCCGGTGGTCTTTCAAATGAAGGATACAACATCGTTGCCAGAAATACAGATGGAATTTATGAAGGTTATGCTGTTGGTGGAGATGTTTATCCCGCAACAACCCTAATTGATCACTTATTAAGATATGAATTGAATCCAAACATCAAAATGATGGTTGCACTCGGTGAAGTTGGTGGGAAAGATGAATATCAGATCATTCAAGCTATCGAAGAGAAGAAACTCACCAAGCCACTGGTGATGTGGGTAACCGGAACGTGTGCCGAAATGCTGCCTGGTGGAGTTCAATTTGGTCATGCCGGAGCGAAAGCAGACGGTAAAGACGATACAGCCAAAGCGAAAAATGCAGCCCTTAAAATAGCCGGTGTTGTAGTTCCTGATTCATTCGAGGACTATGGTGAAAAAATTAAAATAACTTTTGATAAGCTTAAAGCGGAAGGGAAGATTAAAGAAATCGTAGAAATAACTCCACCTAATATCCCAAGGGATTATGCTCAGGCAGTTGCAGAAGGCTTGGTTAGAAAACCAACAAACTTTGTTTCAACTATTTGCGATGAAACAGGTGAAATTCATAACTATTGTGGTGTTCCTATCGATCAAGTGATCAAAGAAAATTATGGTATCGGCGGAGTTCTTGGTCTCTTGTGGTTCAAAAAGAAGCTTCCCCAATATGCCAGAGATTTTATCGAACTCGTTATTCAAATCGTAGCAGATCATGGTCCGGCAGTTTCCGGGGCTCATAACACCATTGTTACTGCCAGAGCTGGAAAGGGTCTGATCGAATCTATTATAAGTGGAATTGTAACAATTGGTCCACGGTTTGGAGGAGCTGTAAACGGTGCTGCTAAACACTTCTCATGGGGTCTTGAAAACAATTTAGAACCACGTGAGTTTATTGATCAAATGAAAAAGAATAACGTTCGTGTTCAAGGTATCGGTCAAAGAATTCATAGTATCGATAATCCTGATGAACGCTGTGAAATAATGATGAACTTCGCAAAAGATCACTTCCCCAAACATCAGCTTCTTGATTATGCATTGGCAGTTCAAGATGTAACCACAATGAAGAAGAATACACTCATCCTCAATGTTGATGGAACTATTGGTGTATTATTTGTAGATCTACTAAAGAGCTTGAAATATTCTGATATAGAAATCAAAGAAATGATAGACATGGGATTCTTTAATGCATTCTTCATCATTGGCAGAACTATGGGATTTATGGGTCACTATTTTGATCAGAAGCGTTTAAAAACTCCATTATACAGGCATCCCTGGGATGACATATTATATGATGTTCCACAAAAACCGGAAGTGGTTAAATAAGGAGATATGAAATGAAAAAGAAGATAATTTCCGAAAAGATAATTTATACTAAAGTTGATGAGGCTCCAGCTCTGGCAACGTACTCATTATTACCTACGATAAAAGCATTTACTAATGAGGCAGGTGTACAGATTGAAACCAGAGATATCTCTCTTGCCGGTAGAGTTATTGCAAACTTTCCGGAAAGATTGGCTGAAGATCAAAGAAGACCAAATGATCTGGAAGATTTAGGTGAGCTAGTAAAAAAACCGGAAGCAAACGTGATCAAACTTCCCTGTATCAGCGCATCAATTCCACAACTGAAAGCTGCGATCAAGGAATTACAAGAGCAAGGATATAATATCCCTGAGTATCCGGAAGATCCTAAAAATGAAGAAGAAAAGAAGATCAAGACAACCTTCGATAAAATCAAAGGTAGTGCTGTGAATCCTGTGTTGCGAGAAGGTAATTCCGATCGTCGTGTTCCACCTCCTGTGAAGAACTATGCCAAGAAGAATCCGCATTTCATGGGAAAATGGTCTCCCGATTCTAAATCTCATGTAACTCATATGACAAGTGGTGACCTAGCTTCCAATGAAAAAGCTAAAACTATAACTATGGAAACAGCTGGAGACTGCAAAATTGAATTTGTGAATCCACAAGGTGAAGCAATTGTTTTAAAAGATAAATTAGCTTTGATAAAAGGTGAAATTATCGATGGAACCGTGATGAGTAATAAAGCTCTTCGTAAATTCCTGGAAGGTTTGATCGAAGAAGCTAAAAAAGAAGATGTTCTCTTCTCTGTACATCTTAAAGCAACCATGATGAAAGTTTCCGATCCAATTATTTTCGGTCATGTAGTATCTGTATTCTTCAAAGATGTTTTTGAAAAACATGCAGATATTTTTGCAGAATTGAGCATTGTTCCCAACAACGGTTTGGGTGATCTTTATACAAAGATCAAAGCACTTCCCGAAGAAAAATGAAAAGAAATAGAAGCAGATATTGATGCTGAATATAAGATCAGACCAAAGCTCGCTATGGTTGATTCTGAAAAAGGTATTACTAACCTGCATGTTTCCAGCGATGTGATCATTGATGCATCAATGCCTGCAGCAATTCGTAATTCCGGAAAAATGTGGGGACCGGACGGAAAACTTCATGATACTTTGTTTGTAATCCCGGATAGCAGCTATGCCGGTGTTTATAAGGAAGTAATTGAATTCTGTAAAAAGCATGGAGAACTTGATCCACAAACGATGGGGGATATTCCAAATGTTGGTTTGATGGCTCAAAAAGCTGAAGAATATGGTTCTCATGACAAAACATTCCTCTGCCCAGGTGATGGGAAAGTTATTGTAACTTCTGAATCAGGATCTACGATCATGGTGCATGAAGTGGAAAAAGATGATATCTGGCGTATGTGCCAGGTTAAAGATCTTCCCATTCGTGATTGGGTGAAACTTGCTGTAGATAGAGCCAGAAAAACCGGTGCTCCAGCCGTCTTCTGGTTAAACCAGTTCCGTGCTCACGACCGTGAACTTATCAAAAAAGTTAATCGCTATTTGAAAAAGCACGACACAGATGGTTTGGAAATTCATATAATGACTCCAATCGAAGCAACTCGTTACTCTATCGAACGCATGAAAGCCGGAAAAGATACAATATCTGTTACCGGAAATGTGCTTAGAGATTATCTTACAGACCTGTTCCCTATTCTGGAAGTAGGAACCAGTGCAAAAATGCTTTCTATCGTTCCGTTAATGCAAGGTGGTGGGTTATTTGAAACTGGTGCTGGTGGCTCTGCTCCCAAACACGTTCAGCAATTTACCAAAGAAAATCACCTCAGGTGGGATTCTCTGGGAGAATTTTTAGCTCTGGCAGCTTCATTGGAACATCTTAGCGAAAAAACAAATAATACAACAGCAAAAATTCTGGCAAAGACACTTGATAAGGCAACGGAAAGATTCCTGGAAAGGAAAAGATCACCCTCCGTGAAAGTGAAAGAGCTGGATATTAGAGGCAGTCATTTCTTCCTGACAAAATACTGGGCAGAAGCACTGGCACAGCAATCTGAAGATGTAGTATTGCAAAAGAGATTCGCCAAACTGTCAAAATATCTGAATGATAACGAAGAACAAATTGCTAAAGAGTTATTAGAGGTTCAGGGAAAACCTGTCGATATAGGCGGCTATTACAAGCCTAACGATATAAAAGCTGCAAGAGCGATGCGACCCAGCATCACATTTAATACCATATTTGATCTGTTTATCACAAGATCATTGTAATTGATTTTGTTGATGAGATTAAGGAGGACAAAATGAAAAAAATCGTATTATTGATCGTAGCAATGTTTTTATTTAATATGCTTTTAGCAGAGGAGCATAATGAAAATGAGCTATTTATGATTTATCAACAAGACCAGACATTTGAGAACTTCCAAAAAGCAATTGAACATTACAATTCCGATAGTGAGAATGCTGAGGATTATAACTCAACTTTAATGCTCTCATATCTTTATACAATGGAATTAGATAATAATCTTGCTATTTTGAATGATAATTTAGATTCATTAAATACACGAACAAAATTCTCTTATGCCAATTTATTATTAGAATTAGGTAAATTAGATGAGTCTATTGCGGTCTATGAAAAACTGAATGAAAATGTTCCTAAATGGTCTTGTCCCTGGCGTCATAAGGGTCAAGCTCTTCTGGAACAAAAAAATTACAAAGATGCAGAAATAGCTACGAGACAGGCAATTGAAACCCGTGAAGATCATTTTGACGCCTATCTCCAGCTTGCCAGGATCCAGAAGAACTTAGGCGAATATGAAGCTGCATTACAAACTCTTGAGAATGGAATGCAGTATGAAGAAGCAGATCTTGAAGAAGAAGTAACAAACGAAGAAGTAGAATTATTAAAAGCTGAACTAGAACAGTTACTAGAAACAAATTTGAAATAAGACCAGATATCTTTCTATTACAGAACTACCGGATTCTCCGGTAGTTCTGCTATATAAAAGTCAAATTTACTATTGATTTTTGGAACAATTATTGCGGTATATTAATACTTAATAATAGGAGATTATATGAAAAAAAACATTTTATTTTTGCTTACGATAATAATATTATTTGTCTCAATTTCAGTATTAGTGGCAGATAATAACTATGTAATTAGGTTTGATCGTCTAAATTCACAAATCATTAACACATTCACTACAGAGCATTATGATGTAGCTGCCTATAAACCTGGAGAATTTCTGGATATTGTTGTTTCAGAAGTGGAATATCAAGATCTACTTGCTCAGGGTTATGATGTTGTTATTACCCAAACAGAAGAACAGATGAAGAATAATTTGAAAGATCTGACAGATCTGGACGGATACAAAGATTATGAACAGATGTTGGCAGAATTGCAGCAGATAGAATTGGATAATCCTGACATTTGTAAACTGTATGATATTGGAGAAAGTCGAGGTAAGCAATACACTGATGCCGGGAATTCCAATTATGATGAATATTATCATGAGATCTGGGCGATGAAAATTTCTGATAACGTTGAAACTGAAGAAGATGAACCTGGTGTTTATTATCTCTCGGCACATCATGCTCGTGAACCGATTAGCCTCGAAGTCAATATGGCTGTTTTGAACCATATCATTGATAACTACAGTACCGATCCAGAAATTACCGAGAATGTTGATAACACTCAAATTTGGTTTGTTCCACTTGTGAATCCGAACGGTCATAAGATCGTTACTGATGAAACCGATGTATGGTGGCGAAAAAATATTTGTGATAATAATGAAAATGGTACACTTGATGTAACCGGTTATTCTCCCCAGGATGGTGTTGACCCGAATAGAAATTATGGATGGGAATGGGGCGGAGCCGGTACAAACTGGACTAGTGAGACATATCAGGGAACTTCTGCTTTTTCTGAGCCTGAAACCCAAGCAATTGAAGCTTTATTGGGAAACCATCATTTTGTTGCAGGGATCAGCTATCACAGCTATAGTGAATTAGTGCTCTATCCTTATGGTTATGCATATGGTGTTGTTGCCCCGGATCAAGCAGCTTTGGAAGAACTTGCCATTGATATGGCTGTTACTATTCCAAGCCAAAATGGAGGAAATTATACTCCGCAAGCTGCCTGGGATCTCTATCCCTGCACCGGTACAACAGATGATTATTCTTATGGAACTCATGGTATTTTCAGTTATACGATTGAAATGGCTACTGAATTTATCCCACCTGCCGGTCAAGTTGCCGGTATTTGCGAAGATAATATTGAGGCAGCAATGATCTTGCTTGATCGTGTAAACGGATCTACTCTTACCGGGCATATCACCGATGATGCTACTGACGAACCAATCGAAGCAGTTATTTTCATCGAAGGTATTGATGATTCCGGAGTTTATCGTGAACCATATACAAGTAATGAGGAATTTGGAAGTTATTACCGCCTTCTTACAAATGGTTCTTATAATGTTACTTTTTCTGCTTTTGGTTACGACTCACAGACATTTGAAGATATTGTTATTAATGACGATGTTACATTACTCGATGTAGCATTAGTTCCTGCCAGTGAAACAATAGATCTATCCGGAATAGTTACCGATGGTGATACAGGAGAGCCCGTTGCAAACGCCATAATTGCTATTCAAGAATTTGGAATTACTAATGTTACTACAAACGATTATGGAGAGTACACAATAGAAGATCTTTATGAATTCAATTATACTTTTGCTGTGTACAGCCCACTGCATGCTGGAGTTTTGGAACAGCATCTTGTTACTGCTGTGAATAATGTAATAGATTTCGAAATATATGCAGTTCCAGAAGGTACTTTTGAGGATGGAGAATTTGTCAGTAGTTGGAATTTTTCCGGTAATAATAATTGGGTAATTGATGATGTTACTGTTTTCTCAGGAAATTACTCAGCCAAATCCGGTACGATATATGATGATCAAATATCCTCACTTTCCGTTTCACTTTATGTTCAAGAAGATAGCGAAATATCATTCTATCAGAAAGTATCTTCAGAAGCTGATTATGACTATCTACGTTTTTATATCGATAACATATTACAAGATAATTGGAGTGGAAATGGGAACTGGGAATATGAGATATTTAATGTAGAATTAGGGTTTCATACATTTAAATGGGAATACTATAAAGATGGCGGAGTCTCATCTTATCAAGATTGCGGATGGATAGATGAAATTACATTTCCTTCATCTTCTGTGCCAGTTTCTCCAGATGAAAATGGGGTTTCAAAAATTACAAAATTCAACGGCAATTATCCGAATCCGTTCAATCCAACCACTACATTCAGTTATAACTTAGCAGTTGAATCTAAAGTTACATTAACATTATTCAACATCAAGGGTCAAAAAATTACTCCTCTGGTAAGTGAAAATCAGGGTGCAGGTATTCATCAGGCGATCTGGGATGGAACAGATAATCATGGTAAGAAAGTTTCGACTGGTATTTATTTCTCTCATTGGGATGTTAAAGATGATGGTGGAGATTATACAAGTGTGATGAAAATAATTCTTTTAAAATAGCGGAGTTTTAATGTTAAGAAAGATTTGTTTAGTTGTTTCATTACTTCTCTTATTAATTCCGCTTTTTGCGAAAAGCAATGAAATATACTTTAAATTTCAAGTGAACTCAAAAGAAGAAGTTAATAAGATTTCAAGACTTATATCAATAGATAATGTTGTTGGGAATACCGTTTATGCTTATGCAAACCGAAAAGAATTATCCGAATTTGATAAACTAGATTATAATTATACATTAATTCAACAACCTGATAGGTCTGGGGAGTCTGTTATGGCAGACACTGTAGAAAAGATGAGATCATGGGACAGTTATCCAACTTATGAAACATATATTGATTTGATGTACCAATTTGCTGTTGATCATCCTGATATCTGTACTGTTAGCAGTATTGGACAATCTATTGAAGGACGTGATATCATTGTAGCCAAGATTTCCGATAATCCCACTATTGAAGAAGATGAACCGGAATTTTTCTATACCGGGCAAATGCACGGCAACGAATTAGTTTCATTTATTATGTTACTTCATTTGATAGATTACTTATTAGAAAATTATGGAACTAACGATCGGATCACAAATATAATTAATAATATCGAAATTCATATTAATCCTCTCTCAAATCCTGATGGAACTTATGCAGGTGGAAATAATACGGTTTTGAATGCTACCAGAAATAACGCAAACAGCATTGATTTGAACAGGAACTTTCCTGATCCGGAAGATGGTGCACATCCTGATGGAAACGAATGGCAACCGGAAAATATCATTATGATGGATTTTGCGGATGAACACACTTTTACACTTTCCTCAAATCTTCACAGTGGTACAGAAGTACTTAACTATCCCTGGGATACCTGGGCGCAGCTATCAGCAGATGATGAATGGTGGCAAGAGGTATGTCATACTTATGCTGATACTGTTCATCTCCATGCTCCAGTAGATTATTTGGATGGTTATAATAATGGCATTACCAATGGTTTTGCATGGTATACAATAAGTGGTGGGCGACAGGACTATATGAATTATTTTCAAAGATGCAGGGAGATGACATTAGAACTTTCTGATGAGAAATACCTTCCTGAATCACGATTGGAAGATCATTGGGAATATAATCGTCAGTCCTTTCTGCTCTATATGGAAGAGTGTTTGTATGGGTTACGTGGTATTGTGACAAATCCATTTGTAGAGCCGCTACTGGCAGAAATCACAATTTTAGATTACGACATCGATAATTCAGAAATTTTTACAGATCCCGATATTGGAGATTATCATCGTATGTTGTTCCCTGGTACTTATGATGTAAAGTTCAGTTCCTATGGATATTTATCCCAAACGGTTCCGAATATTCAAATCGTTGATAATGATATTGTAATTCAGAACATACAATTGGAAGGGGCTTCACAATATACTATCAGCGGTGTTATATCGAATGCTTTCAATTCTGATCCTATTGAAAATGCGATAGTAGAATTATTGAATACTCCCATTGATCCGGTTACAACAAATGAGAATGGAGAATTTGAAATACTTAGTGTTTACGATGACTCATATGAAATAATGGTATCTGTAGTCGGTTTCTCAACACTTATTGAAGAGATTACAGTAAATGAACAAACCTCGGTTTTTAATTTTGAATTATATGAATGTGATACTGAAGATTTCGAAACAGGAGATTTTTCATCATTCCAATGGGAATTTACAGGTGACGCTGATTGGATTATTGATCCCGTAAACTCTTATGAAGGAATATATTCAGCAAGATCAGGCAATGTAAGTGATGATCAAGAATCTGTTTTGTCAATTAATATAGAAACAACTTATGATGGAAAGCTCTCTTTCTTCAGAAAGATCTCTTCAGAAGCTGGCTATGATTATCTTACATTTTATATTGATGGAGTTGTGATTGAAAGCTGGTCAGGGGGATCTGACTGGCAATATTACAATTACTATATAGAAGCTGGAGATCATCTTTTCAGATGGGAATTTAGCAAAGACGAAAGTGTATCCGGTGGTGAAGACAGTGGCTGGCTGGATTACATTTCATTCCCGCCAACCGGAGTTGCTCACGCCTCCAACGAGAGCGATCTCCTTAAAGTTAAGCTTATCGGCAACTATCCGAATCCGTTCAATCCACAGACTGCCATTAAGTTCCAGTTATCTGAGGACATGCTGGTTAAACTAAGTATTTATAATATAAAAGGTCAGAAAGTTAGAACATTAATAAATGAAGAAAAAGTAGCAGGATCACACTCTATTGTTTGGAATGGGAATGATGACGACAATTATCCCGTATCTTCCGGTGTATATTTTTACCGAATGGTTACCGGAGAAATGATTTCATCAAGAAAAATGCTGCTTATAAAATAAAAAAGATTTAAATAATAGGAGGAACAAAGTATGAAGCGAACAATGCTAATGATTGTTTTATTACTTGCTCTGTCTAATATGGTATTTGCATCTCAAGTTATTGAGTATACCGATAGCTGGTCAAATGCCGGTTTTAGTTTAGAGCAAAGAAACAGTTCTGCTGTTACGGTGAATTATTCTATCAAAGAATTTTCACTAACAGATATCAGAATTAATGATGAAAACCTGGTAAATGTATTTTTACCTGATGTAATGTTACAAAATGATGAAGGAGCACCAAACCTGGCAGGTGGCGGACGTTTAATTGCGCTTCCACAAGGTGCTTCTGCCAAACTTAATATAATTTCAAAAAGAATTGAAACTTTCTCGAATGTTGAAGTAGCTCCCTCTCCACGTATTCCACTTGATACTGACGATGGTCCACTTGAATATAATAGAGATCAAACTGTCTATTCGAAAGATGCATTTTACCCTGCCAGTCCTGTAACACTGGGTAAGCAGACTCAGATGCGTGGTGTTGATGTTGTAATGCTGGGAATCACACCTTTCCAATACAACCCGGTTACAAAAGAATTGGTAGTATATCGTGATCTACAAGTTGAAGTAGAATTTGTTGGCGGCAATGGACATTTTGGTGCTGATAATCTTCGCAGCAGATGGTGGGATCCTATCCTCAGCGATCACATCCTTAATTATGAATCACTACCTGAAATTGATTATACATCGAATTTCAGAACCCGTGACGGTGCTGAATATCTTATTATCAGTCCTGATGATGCGACCTTTTTAGCCTGGGCAGATTCAATTAAAGTTTTCCGCACACAACAAGGTATTTCTACAGTCATTAAGACCACAGCAGAAGTAGGCGGTAACACACCTACAGCTATAGAAAACTATATCGATGATATCATGGATCCGACTACAGGCTGGGATCCTGCTCCGGCAGCTATTCTACTTTTAGGTGAATATGGCACAACAGGCAATACGGTTGTCTCTCCAATTTGGAATAACTATTGTGTTTCCGATAACGTTTATGCCGATGTAAGTGGCAATATGATGCCCGATGTTACCTTAGCCAGAATGAC
>JAQICU010000017.1 GCA_027858325.1 Candidatus Cloacimonadota bacterium | reverse complement strand
GGATGTTTATGTTACAATTATCTCCATGCTTTTCTGCGTTTTCCCTTTGTTAAAGGGAAACTGCAAAGGGTTCTATTCGTATTTAAGCATTCTCACCGGATTTGGTCTCGCTATTTTTTAAATAACTTCTAAACATTATAACCTCTTTTTATTATTCATACCTGATACTCTCAATCGGATTGGAAACAGCGCTGCGGGTGACTGTGAACCCAATTGTGATCAGTGATATTCCTAAAGCGATTGCACCAGCTGTGAAGAAAACAAGGATATTTATTCCTACTTTATAAGGAAAACTAGCCAGCCATTTATTGATCAGCAGGTAGCTGACAGGCCAGGCGATCAGATTGGCAATAAGTACCAGCTTCAGAAATTCTGCAGAAATTTTCTGGATGATATTGGGAATAGATGCACCCAAAATCTTGCGAACACCGATCTCTTTTCGCCGCTGTTCTGTGGTGTAGAAGGTCAGCCCCAGCAATCCCATACAAGCTATGATTATAGCCAAAATAGAAAACGTTGATATCACGCGGAATGATTTTTCTTCAGCTTTGTACATTTTATCTATTTTTTCATCCAGGAAGGAATAATCGAAGGGATGAGCTGGATAAAATTTTTCCCAGACATTTTGGATTTCTTTGAGTGTAACCGGAACATTATCCGGGCTGATCTTGATGGATACTTCCTGGAAAAGGAAGGACCAATTCATGAATAAAAGAGGAGATACTTCTTCGTGCAGAGATCTAAAATGGAAATCTTGGATCACTCCAATGATCTCAGGTTCAAACGGTTTACCACCATCACTTAAGCCAATGGTATAAGCGTGTCCTATAGCATCTTCGTTGCTGGTAAAACCCAGTTTTTTCACAGTAGTTTCATTCACCATGGTTATCGTCCTGAAATTTGCACCACTCAGTTCGGAAAGCTTGCGACCTGCCAGTAGAGGGATATTATAAAAATCCAGATAATTAGAATCGATCATTTTAACCGATATTCTAAATTCTTCATCCTTATGTTCCATATCCGGGGTCAGGTTTGTTCCAAATCCACCTCCCATCATAGGAACGCCCAGACTGGCAGAAGATTCGATTACACCAGGAATAGCGTTTATCTCGTTTTTGATCGTCTCAGAATTTTTCGACATGCGCACCGGTGTTTTCAAAATAACTACCTGATCTTTATCAAATCCCATATCGAAATTGCGCATAAAATTGATCTGCTGATTGATCAGGATGGTGAAGATGATCAGAATAATCGAGATGGAAAATTGAAATAAAACCAGGCTTTTCCGCAAAATTGCAGAACTGCTTTTACCACTACTTGTAGCTCCTTTCATAACGAGGGCAGGTTGATAATGTGTGAGAACAAATGATGGATACAATCCCGCTAAAACACCTATGATCAATGATGTTGCTACTACTGTAAAAAATATTGAGACATTATTAAAACAGCTATAAATTAACGTAGTTCCGATCAACTGAGAAAAAGCAGGTTCTATAAGTTCTACAAACACAAATGCAAATGCCAAAGCGATCAATGTAATTAGGATGGATTCTCCCAGAAACTGCCGGATCAGTTGCAATTTGAAAGCGCCAAAAACTTTTCTTATGCCGATTTCCCTGGCTCGTTTCACCGCTCTGGCTGTTGTCAGATTTATAAAATTGATACAGGCTAAAATGAGAATAAAAAGAGAGATAGAACCTAAAATGATAATGTATGTTATTGAACTGTTGGGATTTATTTCATCATCAAGATCGGAAAACATATGAATTGATTCTATCGGCTGCAAAATTACCAATTTCGTAATCACATCTTCCATCTCCAATTTCTCGATAAGAAACGGATCAACTTTATTTACAAATTGTTCAATATCAGTTTCGGGATGCAGCATCACATAAGTATATGACCCGAATGTCGCTGTCCATTGATCCAAGTAATTCCCCTTGGGCAGATCTGCTAAAGTCTTGTAGGTTGCAACCATATCAAAAGTGAAATGAGAATTTACAGGAACATTCTCGATAACTCCGGTAACTTCAAAATCTATTTTGTTATTGTAATTGATAATTTTTCCCACCGGATTTTCCGTTCCAAAATACTTGTCCGCCATTTTCCTGGAGAGGATGATGGAATTCTCTTTTTTTAGAAATTTGTTTGGATCTCCCTGCAAAGTTACGTAGCTGAAGATATCAAAGAAATCTTCGTCTGCAAAAATTATTTCTTCTTCATAGAATTTCTTTTCTTCATAAGTTATTAGGTCATCCTTGGAAAAATAGATACGTGAGATTTTTTCAATTTCTGGAAAATTCTGCTCCAGATTAGGAGCAACAGGAGCAGATGTTTGAGCCATATGCATGGTTCCACCGGGCAATATTGCTTTCAAGCTCACTCGATAAATATTGTCACCATTATCATGATAGTTGTCGTATTGAAAATCCTGGAAAATATACAATCCCACCAAAATACAGGCGGTTAATCCAAGTGCCAATCCGAAAATATTTATAAAGGAATAGGCTTTTTGTTTGATGATATTACGATAAGCAATTTTTAAATAATTTTTAAACATAATTTATCCTCTATTCATATTTCAATGCATCTGCCGGATTTGTCTGCGCAGCTTTTATTGCTCTAAAACTAACCGTTATTAACGCAATTAATAGAGCTGTGATACCAGCACAAATGTAGGTTATAAGAGATTGATCTACTGCATAAGCAAAGTTCTGAAGCCATTTCTGTAATGCCATATAGGCAAGCGGCCAGGCAATGAAATTTGCCAATAATACCCACAACGAAAATTCTTTTGATAGAATGAAAACAATATTAGAAATAGATGCACCCATTACTTTGCGAATGCTTATCTCTTTTGTTCGCTGTTCAGCAGTGTATGATGCCAGACCGAATAGACCAAGACAGGCAATGAAAATGCAAAGTACTGAGAAATATGTGAAAACTCGTCCAATCTTCTGTTCTGCTACATATTGTTCGTTCAGGCTATCATCTAAGAAAGTGTATTCAAATGGGAAAGTGGGACAGAATTCATGCCATTTTTCTTCAATGAATTCCAATGTACTCCCAATGTTTTCTTGGCGGATTCGTAAACAGATATTACGTTGCGGATCATCGGAAAGCATTATCAAGAGTGGATCAATTTGATTATGCAGTGAAGCATGATGAAAGTCTTTAACTACACCGATCACTTTTGTATTCAAATTTGCTGTTCCATCCAGATTGGCTCCAAATCCCAGCTTTTTACCGAGTGGATCATCACCCCATCCCAGAACACCTACAGTTGCCTCATTTATTAATACAGATTCCTCAGCATCGGTTTGCAGGTCTCTATCATAACTTCGGCCATTGATTATTTTCATTTCCATGGTTTCCAGATAATCATGATCTACAAAAACGAAATTTATGCCCTTTTCTTCCATACTGCCGTCATTTGTTTCAAATAAATGCACAATGATACCATGACTTTGACCGGGAACACTGGAAGTTGTACCGGCATTGATGATCTGAGGATGTTTCTTCAGTTCATCTTTAAAGGCCTGCAAGTTTCTCACACCTGAAGTATCTCTAATAGTTAATACAACAAGATTTTCATCATTGAATCCCAGATCTTTATCATTCAGGAAATTAAGCTGCTGTATAACTGTGAACGTTCCAATGATCATAATAATGGAAATAGAGAATTGCAAAAGTACTAATATCTTTCTCAGAGCTCCTTTGCTTTTTCCCAATTTACCTTTTAATGCTTCAACCGGAATAAATGAAGAGAGATAAAAGGCAGGATAACTTCCGGAAAAGATACCAACCAGAAAAGTTACTACAAAAATGCCAATCACAAGATCGAGATTAGAAATAAAACTAAACGTTAATTCTCGATCTGCCAATTCATTGAATGTAGGCAAGATCAATTCTACCGCTACAAAAGCCAAAATCATAGCCATGGTCGCTGTCAGGATCGATTCAAAAATAAACTGCCAGCGGAGATATTGTTTCTGAGCTCCAACAACTTTGCGAATGCCAACTTCAACTGCTCGACCGGCAGATTGGGAAGTGGCAAGGTTCATATAGTTTATGCATCCAATTAGAAGTAGGAACAGGGCAACAATACTGAATATATAAACATAAGTTATGTCTCCGGTCGGTAAATCGTAACCTAATTTAGAAAATAGATGAACATCAGCCAAAGGTTGAACCATCAGCTGAAATTTTGCATTTATCTGATCACCAACAGGTTTAATATATTTTTCATTAAATTCAGGATAAGCATCAAGCACATTTTGGATATCACCATTTTCCGTGAGCATGATATAAGAGTAGAATCCTATATTCCAGAAAGCTTCACTTGCCAGGCTGTCGAAGCGTTCTGCACCAAAGAACTGTTTCAAGGTAATAAATGATGCAATTGCTTCAAAGCGTAAATGGGAATTATGCGGGACATTTTTGATTATGCCTGTTATAGTATAAATGGTACCATTACCGGTTTCCAGGGTTTTACCGATTGGCTCAACATCACCGAAAATTCTCTTAGCAAAGCTTTCGCTTAAAATCATTTCACCTGGATCATTTAAAGCATCTTTAGGTGAGCCGGATATAAATTCATGCGTAAATATATCGGTTAGAGTGGAATCAGCAAAATAAACACTCTCCTCAAAGATCTGTTTCCCTTCATATTGGAAGAGGTTGTTATCCATATCCATAAAGCGACAGAATTCAGCTACATCTTGCGGATATTCCAGTTTTAAGGCAGGACCCAAAGGTAGGGCTGTAGCTGCAAAAAGATCTTCCGATTCTTGTATATTGAAATGAGATTCTAAACGATAGATTCTTTTATAATTCTTATGATGCTTATCGTAGGAAAGCTCATTCTGCACAAATAAGGCAATCAGTATAGTGCAGGTAAGACCGATAGCCAATCCCAAAATATTTATTGATGAATAGAATTTTCTATTCATCAGATTTCTAAAAGCAACTTTAATAAAATTTTTAAACATGCATTACTCCTTTACCTGTTGAACATTTCGTTATTTCATAACTATCTAATAAAAAGTCGCTAGCCAGTATTCTCACCAACGACCGGGGATAAGGATCTACAGATGGAATTCCTTCTTGATGTTTTCCGTAACGATATGACCGTCGAATAATTGAATAACTCTGTGTGCATATTCAGCATGAGAAGGAGAGTGGGTTACCATAACGATAGTTGTTCCTTCTTCGTTCAATTGTGTTAGCAGGTCCATTACCTCTTCACCATTTGCTGAGTCGAGGTTACCAGTCGGCTCATCAGCCAGGATCAACTTGGGTTTGGTTACAACGGCACGAGCAACTGCCACACGCTGCTGCTGACCACCGGAAAGCTGCTGCGGAAAGTGTTTTGCTCTATGAGCGATCTTCATGCGATCCAGAACTTCAGTTACTCTTTTCTTTCTTTCGGCAGAACTCATCTTGATGTAGAGAAGTGGAAGTTCAACGTTCTCATATACTGTTAGTTCATCAATCAGATTAAAGCTTTGGAAGATGAACCCAATATTGGATTTTCTCATGTTTGTTCGCATTCTTTCGGTGAATTTAGATACTTCCGTATCGTTGAAATGTAATTCTCCTTTATTGGGATTATCCAATAATCCAATTAAGTTCAGCAAAGTGGATTTTCCGCATCCGGAAGGTCCCATTATTGCTACAAATTCACCTTTGGCAATTTCCATGTTTACATTGTTCAGGGCTGTCGTTTCTACTTCATCGGTTCTGTAGAATTTGGTTAAATCAACTGTCTTAATCATTTTGTCCTCCTTGTCGCGACGTATCAGGCAGTTGCCTTAGAAGCCGGACGTTACTTTTATTTTCTCAACTT
>JAQICU010000003.1 GCA_027858325.1 Candidatus Cloacimonadota bacterium | reverse complement strand
TGTTGCTGATATGTTGAAAGGAATGTGGCATCCGGTTGTGATGACGTCCGTTACAACTTCAGTTGGTTTTATCTCACTTCTTACTTCCGAAGTTTTCCCCATAAAATATTTTGGTGTCTTTACTGCTTTTGGTGTGCTGGCTGCGATGTTGTTTTCACTTATACTTATCCCTTCAGCAATTCTTATATTTGGTTTTCCAAAAAGGAAACAGAAGACGGAAGCAGTTAATAAAGCTAACAAGAATCCTTTCTCATACAAATTTGCTGAAGGCGTGATCAAATACAAAACTATCACACTTTTTCTTACAATTACTATTGTGGCAGTTTCTATTTTTGGAATCACTAAAGTTTGGATCAATTCCAGTTTTCTGGATAAATTTGAAAAAGACAGCGATATCGTTCTTACCGATAAATTCATCAACGAAAATTTTGGCGGAACCAGTAATCTGAATGTTATCTTTGAAGGAAAAGAAAATGATGTAATGAAATCTCCGGCAGCTTTGAGATTGATAGATAAATTACAGAATGATGTGGAAAACAGGTTAGCAGTTGTGGGTAATTCCTTTTCACTAACAGATTATTTGAAACGTATGAACAAGGTGATGCACACTGATAAAGAAGAATTTGATACAATCCCGGATTCGCAAGAATTAAATGCTCAATATCTTTTGCTTTATGAAATAAGCGGTGATCCTGAGAATCTCTGGAAAGTTGTGGATTATGATTATAAAACTGCCAATATGACCATCCAACTGAAAAGTGATAATTCTAAAGCAATTAACAGTGCCATTGCAGTAGTGGAAGAATACAAAAAAGATTTTGAGAAACTTGGGATCAGTGTAAATTATGCCGGGTCCGGTTACAAAGGTCTAATCTTTACCGATCTCATTTTAGAAGGACAGATCAAAAGTTTGGTTTTGTCACTGTTCATCATTATTATTCTGCTTACACTTATGTTCAAAAATATCTGGGCAGGTCTCATCGGTTCAGTTCCCATCGTTATTACAGCCATTATCGGGTTTGGTGTGATGGGACTGCTTAATATTCCACTCAGCACAACCACGGCACTTATTTCCAGTATTGCTATTGGTATCGGAATTGATTATGCAGTTCACTTTATCGAACGATATAAAATATATGCCAAAGATACTGGAGATAAACAGAAAACAATGCAAGGAGCAATGCATCATTCAGGACGAGCAATTATATTTAATGCAACGGTTGTAATTGCCGGATTTCTGGTTCTATTGTTCTCGGTATTCCCGCCAAATAGAAGCTTGGGAGCTTTGGTTTCATTAAATATGTTCACCAGTTTCCTGGGTACTGTAACAGTTATGTATCTGCTGCTTTATAAAACGAATGTGTTTTTTGGAAAAAAATGAAAATCATCGGAATGTTCAGCTTGCTGATCTTCCGATTGTTTGGGCAAGTGCAGACGAATGTAAACATAAAATCAATTTCTCGTTCCCAAAGCCCTCTTTGGGAATGGGAAAAGAATCATAGCGTTACCAAACAGGGTTTGGTAACGAGTTAACAAAGCTCCTTAGGAGCGAAATGAAAAAGGGATTTATCGTAAATTAATAACAAAAAATCAGGAGGAAAAATGAAAAAAATTACAATTATTTTAATGGCAGTATTAATTATGACGGCAACATTAACTGCTCAGGAAATCACTGGACTTAAAATTATCGAAAATGTTTATAACCGTCCAACCGGACAAGATCAGGAAGGCGATTTGACAATGGCACTTATCAATTCCCGTGGAGATGAACGAGTACGCGAGATCAAACAATTCTTAAAAGAATTCGGTGATATGGAAAAGAAAATAATGTTCTTTGTTTCACCTGCCGATGTACGCAATACTTCTTTCATGTATTGGAGTTATGACGAAGCGGAAAAAAACGATGATCAGTGGATCTATCTTCCTGCTCTTAAAAAAGTGAAACGAATATCCAGCGACAGTAAAAGTGATTATTTTATGGGATCGGATTTCACTTATGATGATCTGGGAGATCGCCAACCATCATCTGATTCACACAAATTATTACGAGAGGAAACAATCGATGGAGAAGATTGCTATGTGGTAGAGAGTATTCCTAAAGAAGAAGAATATATGTATTCCAAAACAGTTAGCTGGATCATTAAAGATAAATGGATCGGCAAGAAAAAAGAATTTTATGATGAAGACGAAGATCTGCTGAAGACGCTAACCGTGAAAGAAACGGAAGTGATCAAAGACTACATTGTTATTACACTTTCTGAAATGCATAATGTCCAAAAAGATCATACTACAAAAATGATACTGAAAAATGTTACTTTAGATACAGGCTTTTCCGATAATAAATTTACCGAACGCATGATGAAAAGAGGAATGTAACTCAAAGCTCCGACTTTGAGAATGTAAAATTTTAAATGAAAATTGTAAAATAGCTAAAAACAAATGTCGCTTCAATGTAGCGTAATGAAAATACTTAAAACGCAGCGCGGTGAAATCTTTGTAACCCAACGCGTTAGCTTTGGGCTTGTTGTAAGAAAATAGAACAAAGCTCCTTAGGAGCGACATAAAAGGAAAAAGAATAATGGTTTTTCGAGTCGAGACTTAAACGATATTGGAGGATAAAATGAAACAAAAAATAACAATAATTTTTTTACTGTTAACGGTAACAATAATGCTGAACGCACAGATAACACATCACGGATTTGTGCGAACTTATCTCGGAGCATTAACAGATCAAGACGGAGAGTACTCGGTTTTGCAAAACACTTTTGATTGGAAACTGGATTATGGAAAAGGTAATGTTGCCCTTTTTATTAATCCGGTGTTCGATTACGATGCTCTAAATAACAATTTAGATATTTCAATCAGACAATCATTTATGGAAATCTATTTTAATAATTTCGATTTGCGCATTGGAAAGCAGCAGATAATTTGGGGAAAGGCGGACGGCGTTTTTATTACCGATGTTATCTCACCTCGTGATCTTTCGGAATTTATTCTACCCGATTTTGAAGAGATCCGTATTGGAACAAATGCTATAAAATTTGATTATTATTCGGGAAATTCTACTTTTGAAGCGGTCTGGATTCCCACTTTCCAAGCTACAATTCTTCCGGAAGAAAACTCGATCTGGTCTCCTGAAATGACTTATCCACTGATGTTTATAGATTACGAATATTCCAACGTTGAAGTAGAAAATAAGCTTTCCGAAAGTGAAATAGCCTTAAAATATTCTTACCTGGGAAGTGCCCTTGATTTTGAAGTAATGGCTGCTTATATGTGGGATGATAATCCTGCGATGCATATATTTGCTCAACCAGATACAACTATCCTCATCAAACCGGAATATCACCGGCTTCCACTGGCTGGAGCAAGTTTCAGTAAAGCTGTAGGTGGAGCAGTTGTACGCGGAGAAGGAGCCTATTATTTTGAGAAGAGATTTGCTGCTGAAGATTTATCTGTAAATGGTGTTAAAGAAAAAGATTATGCACAATATCTTATAGGCTACGATCATAACTGGTTTGGAATGAATATCAGCTTTCAATTTATTCAAGAGTACATTCTGGATTACGAAGAAGATATGCGTAATGATGAATTCTCAAACACGATGACTTTCCTAATTACGGAAGATTACCTGCGTGAAACTTTGCGATTGGAATTCTTTACCTATTACGGCATCAATAATGAAGATGCACTCCTGCGTCCTAAAATTGCTTATGATATTGCCGATGGATTTGAAGTTCAGTTAGGAGCAAATATCTTTGTGGGTGAGGAAGGAAATTTTGGACAATACGATGAAAATGATATGATGTTTATGAAAGTGAGGTATGATTTTTAAGGAAATTTTTTTGATTTGTTCTAATTGATAATAGTCCAGGCTATGAAGCGTGGCGCGTAGCACATTATTAATAACCCTTGTTGCCAGCAGTGATTTGTTTTTTCAATTTACAATCTACTGTCCGCTGAGTTGTGTCCCGAAGATGCCAACTGCAAGTTCCGACCAAATGAGAAAGAGAACAACCAGAAAAGCTACACAGATAGCGATTCGGTATTTGATTTTGTTTACCTTCCTTATTACAAGCTCACACATTAGACCAGTGCCGAGTAAGAGAACTCCCGCGACGACAAAATCGAACCCCGTCCAATTTACTTCATCTGTGAACTGCATCGCTAGTAATGGTATGAGTAATAGAATTACCGAAGTGAGTCCGATTATGATAAGTCTTTTGTTCTGCATAATCATAAATGTTCTTATAAGTCTTACATTACAGGTAACTTGAATGTATATTCATTGTTCTTATATAGCCAATCTGGGTGTATACATACCATGGTGTTTATTTCTCATTTAACTACACTCCCTTTCAAATCGTTATTTATTTATACTCAAAATCCTTCTAAAACTGTTAAATTTCATTAAAATTGAAGTCAAATCTTTTATCTCTGCTCTTCAAAATTCTTCAATCGTGAATCTATATCTGCCTGAAATTCTTCATCTGTAAAATCCGGATCTCTGGTTGTTATCCAAAGTTCACAAGGTGCCTTTCCACATTCTTTGCAAGATGGGAATCCCTTCTGTTCAGCACATTCATAAATTGGACAAAGGATTTTATCTAAGAATTTAGCCCAGGGAACTTTCCCTTTAAGCTCGTTGCAACCTTCACATTCAATTTTATATGCTTTGCAATCTGTAGAACAACACACACCACATTTACTTAAATTTTTCATAATAAACAAACTTAAGATTTTATGAATATAGATGTCAAATTTTTTAATATACAATTTTTATTTCCTGTCTTTGTAAGTATATTATTTATGCTTCTAATAAATTGAAAATCTAAATTATTTGACAAAAAAAAAGAATTACATACTATCAAGCATATTCGAATTTTAAAAATGAGAGGAGAGTGTATGAACAAACAGAAAGTACTTAAAGTTCTGAATATTTTTTTAATTTTGTCATTTATCATCACAGCATTTTCATTGATCTTCTACAAATTCATTCCATCAGAGATCCAGGGTAGTGAATTCTTGTATAAAACACATGAGTTTGCTGGAATCATTTTTATCATTCTGGGAATCTTTCACTTCATTCTTAACTTTAATTGGGTTAAAGCAGTATATTTCAAAAAGAAGAAATAACAGTCGTGATTGTCTTTGCGAGGAGACTTCTGGCAAATACAAACGAAGCAATCTCAACTGTTTAATTAAAAAATGGAGGAAACAATGAAGTATGTATTATTAGTTATTTGTTTAATCGGAAGTTCACTGTTGCTGGCGCATCCGGCTTCAGAAGTAAATTTAGAGTTTGATCAGGAAACTTCAATCCTGACTGTAAATTTTGATCATAAGGTCAAAGATGCAGAGAAACATTTTATTTTCGAAGTTATCGTCTATTTGAATAAGGAAGATATCATTGAACAGAAGCTTGCCAAACAGGATAATATTGAAAATGGTAGCCTGGTTTACAAGATCATTGATGCAAAATCGGGAGATACGATCAAGGTACGCACTAATTGCAATAAAACAGGAAAAAAATCTGTTACGATAACAATCGAATAAGGAGGAATGATGCGACTGAAAATGATTGTAGCCTTTCTCGTAGCAATCGTATCACTTCAGGCTTCTGATTTCTCTATGATCAACCTGATCAATCCTACTGGATTGAAGCAGAAACAGGCAGAGATCATGATCCGGCACCGCTTTTATGGTGATATCACAGATGCACCTTTGGATAACTTTTTGGGTATGGATGCCGGAGCCAATGTTAATTTGAGTGCCCGATATCAATTTTATAGAAAAGCTGACGTCAAAATATCATATACAAGGCGTAAAAGTGAAAAGATCCTGGGTCTTGCCTATCGAATCGACATAGAAGATTTCCCTGTTTATGGTCAGCTCGGAATTGATTATTTCAGCTATGAAGAATTAAGCCAGCCGGAAACAACCAGACACAATTTTTTGTATCATTTTTCCTTTCAAAATGAAGAGCTCATTGACCGATTTGCAGCAACGCTTAACACAGCTTATGATGGCTATAATCAACGTCTTGTACTTGGTTTTGGACTAATGATCAAGATTGTGGACAACATTAGTTTGTTGGGAGAATATTATCCTGTTTTGGATAGAGATTCTACCAGTGAAAAACTTGCACAGTATATAGGAGATGAAGATGCATTTGCTTTCGGATTGAAGTTTGATACATACGGGCATCAATTTATTTTTCTTCTGACAAATACGGATGATGTTGGTTTGCGAAGAACCAGTTTGGGTACAGCACAGGATTCTCATTTACGTTTAGGTTTCAATATTCAGCGTAGATTGGATTAGTAGGGAGGATGGAATGAAAACCAGATTATTTATTTCATTAGCAATGTTGGCTCTTATCTTTTTTTTTGGTTGTAATACAATTAATGATGAAATACTGGGGCTCGATCCAACCCCTCCTGATACATTAGGATTCGTAAGCGTTACTGCTGCTGGTGTAACGTTCAAGTACAAAGTAGATAGCGCTGATCTGCATTGTATTCTCAGTGCAAATACTTCAGGTTGGATCAGTGTCGGGTTCAATCCCAGTTCTATGATGCTGGATGCCGACTTGATTATCGGATATGTTTCCAACGGAACAGGTTTCATGCGCG
This sequence comes from Candidatus Cloacimonadota bacterium, assembly GCA_027858325.1. GTDB lineage: Bacteria > Cloacimonadota > Cloacimonadia > Cloacimonadales > TCS61 > Tenebribacter. Next base: position 6,133 of record JAQICU010000003.1, on the reverse strand, counting down.
ATGACTGGGGTATTTCCAACACTACTCACAGTTCAGATATAAGTCTTGGGGGAACAGATAATATAACTTTTATCTCATCCTCAGAAAGTAGCGATGTAACAGAATTGGAATTCAAGATCCCATTAAATTCCGGTGATCAATATGATCAGGTTTTGGAAATCGATCAATCGTATCCCATAGTTCTTGCTCGTGGTAGTTCTGATGATTTTGATTCTTATCATTCGGCAGCTGGATATGCCAATATTACAATCTCAGAGGATGGTGGTGGTGGCGGCGGTGGAAATTCCTCTGCTTTTCCGGATACAACACAATATCTTTCGTTGGAAACTCTAAGCATGAAGTTTTACTGGCTGGTTGATCCCGATACGATTCATTGCGTGGTTACCGCACCTACAACCGGCTGGGTAGGAATTGGCTTTGATCCCGGGAATATCATGCAAGGTGCAAATTTTATTATTGGTTATGTACAAAATGATTCGGTTGCTTTTCTTCGCGACGATTGGGGAGAATCTGCTACAGTTCATACTTCCGATGTAAGTAATGGTGGTACAGAAGATATTTATAATCTGGGTGGTTTGGAAGCAAATGGTGAATCGATCATTTATTTTTCGATGCCCCTAAACTCAGGAGACACTTATGATAAACCGCTTGTTTGGAATGAAAGCTATCCCTTGATACTAGCTTATGGAACTGATGATAGCTTTGTATCAATGCACGAAAATGCAAGCTTTTCTTCTTTCACAGTTGATAATACTACTGGTGGTGGAAATGATGGCATAACTATCGGTGGCGACATAAGTCTGGATGATGATACACTGGGCTTTAATGTGGAGATTATCAGTGATTTCACCTTCAAGTGGAAGGTTGTAGGAGATTCCTTGCGTTGCATGCTGTTGGCTCCCACCACAGGCTGGTTAGCTGTAGGGTTCGATCCAACTGAAGAAATGCTGGATGCGGATTTTATAATAGGCTATGTGAATAGTGGCTCAACCTATTTACGTGATGATTTTGGAGTAACGGAAATCACGCATTCTGCCGATGTGGGTCTGGGTGGTGATAATAATGTTACGCGGGTCTTTGGGCATGAAGAGAGTGGGGTTTCCGAGATACGTTTTACAATTCCACTTAATTCCGGTGATATTTATGATCGGATATTGGTCCCCGGGGAAGTTTACAAGATCATCTTTGCTTACGGCTTCAATGGAGTTGATGATTTTAACTCTATTCATGCTGAAAAAGAGGATATTGAAATCCCAATTTGATCTTAATCAGAAAGATTTTTTAGCCCTGCAATTTGCAGGGCTTTTTATTAATAATTATATATAACTTTAGTTGTAGATCTTGTAATTATTGAATGTAAATCGATAGAAATTTCACTAAATACAAACAGTATTAGATAACAATAATTTTAAAAAAATAAAAAATAATTGACAAATATATTCTATTTAGGAATTTAAGTACCTAAATAGATAAAGGGAGTTGACATGTCGAATTTAATCAATATATCGGAGGCTGCTTCGCTTGCTTTACATGGTTTAGTGCTAATTGCAAAAAACCAACCTTTGCGGATGAATGTGAAAGTATTAGCAGAAGAGTTGAATGCCTCTCAAACGCATCTTGCAAAAGTTTTTCAGAATCTTAGTAAAGCGGGTTTAGTGAGATCATTACGAGGTCCGTCAGGTGGTTTTGAATTAAATAAATCGGCTGAGGATATTACATTCTTAGAAATATATGAAATAATTGATAGTAAGATCATGTTGGGAGAATGTCCTCTTGGTAAGAATCACTGCGTTTTTCAATCCTGTATTTTTGATAATGAATTAAATCGAATTTCTACTGATATCTATGACACATTTAAAAAAATGAAATTATCGGATTTTTAAAACCAGAAAAGAATAAAGGAGTTAAAGATGGAAATTAGAAATTACAAAGAGCTGGAAGTTGCACAAACGCCGCACGGCATTAATGCCTATAAACTCTATGACACTGATTTTGCTTTGATCATGCACCTTCATCTAAAAGCAGGGGAGAGTCTTAAGGCACATAAAACACCGGTAGATGTTGCTTTCTACATTTTAGAAGGAAATCCCACGATCTTAGTTGGAGAAGAGAAGATAGAAGTTAAAAAAGATGATATTATAGAAAGCCCAAAAGATATTGTGCATTGTATTTATAACGAAACTGATAAAGATATACGCGTTTTGGTAATGAAGCTTCCGAAACCGACCAGTAAAACGATAATGGTTTAAAGTCATTGCGAGGAGTGTATCGATGTGGCAATCATTTCTTCCTATTCTTTCAATAGGAGAGTTTGCTTCCTCCTTCGTTTAACTTCGGCAGGATAAGTCGAAAGATGCCGTACCAAGAAGACTCGCAAAGACAATGTGTCATCCTGAGGAATCTAATAGCTTTGCTTTCGAAGGATCTTTTGATAATTCTTTCAGCTTTACTCCTGATTCAAGGGTGAGATTCTTCCTGAGAACAACGTGAGAGATACGTCAGAAAGACACATTCTAAAAAATGGAGATTAAATGAAACGACAAATAAATGAAATAGAGGAAAAGAAATGAACTCACCGATAACAGCAAAGAACACATATCTTTCGAAGTTTGTGCAAGTCTGTGTTCGTCAGTGGCTGGAGGAAATATAATGAAACGACAGATCATAGAAATTGATGAGAAGAAATGTAATGGATGCGGACTATGTATTCCCGGTTGCCCGGAAGGTGCTTTGCAAATATTAGATGGGAAAGCCCGCTTGGTCAGTGACTTGTTTTGTGACGGTTTAGGTGCCTGCCTGGGTGAATGTCCCGAAGGTGCAATTACAACAATTGAGCGGGAAGCAGAACCTTATGATGAGGCAATCGTGATGGAAAATATCATAAAAGCCGGACCAGAAACCATTAAAGCACATCTCAAGCATATGAAAGATCATGGAGAAACAGAATATTTTGAACAAGCAGTTGCTATATTGATGAAGAAGGGACTTCCAATTCCAAAAGTTGACGAGGATGTTTGTCCAAGCGGTGGTTGCCCGGGAACAGCAGCAAATTCCATCCAAAGAGAAGCGACACTTGCTCCTTCTCAAAGAATTGACATGAAATCTGAACTTCGTCAGTGGCCAGTACAATTGCACCTTTTTAATGCCAACGCACCATATTTGGAAAATGCAGATCTTCTTATAGCAGCAGATTGTGTACCGTTTGCCTATGCTAATTTCCATGAAAGATTCGTAAAAGGCAAGATCGTAATCAACCTTTGTCCCAAACTGGATAAAGACATTGATAAATATGTAGAGAAATTAGCTGATATTTTCAAAAACAAAAACATCAAATCGATTACAATAGTTCGCATGGAAGTGCCCTGCTGCGGTGGAACAGAGTGGATCGTGCAGAAAGCTATGGAAAAAGCTGGTAAATTAATCATGCCACGTGTGAATGTAGTTTCGATCAAAGGTGAGATAATTTAGTGTTTACCTTGCGAATGGTTGTCGAACTTCTTGCTAAAACGCGACCTTCGCAATGGTTATTTGTAACATCCTTCGATACTCCAGATTTTCATCGGAAACTCAGGATGACAGGATGATAAAAGTTAATAAATATAAAGGAGATTCAAAATGAGTATGTTCTGTTATCAATGTCAGGAAGCAATGAAAAACACAGGTTGTACAACTATCGGTATGTGTGGAAAGAAAAGTGATGTTGCGAACCTTCAGGATTTATTGATCTATGCACTCAAAGGTATTTCAATTTTCAGAAGTAATATTGAACTTAAAACTAGAAAGGAATATGCCAAAGAATGTGGTGTGGTGGATAACTTCATCGTACAATCACTTTTCACCACAATTACGAATGCAAACTTTGACCGCGAAGCATTTATTAAAAGAATTTTTGAAGCTATCAAATACAGAGATATGCTTAAAGAGAATCTTGCTGAACACAAAGTTGAAGTAAAATTCGCAGATCATGATGCTGCTAACTTCACAGTTACAGAAGAGAACATCGATGCTAAAGCTGCTAAAGTTGGTGTACTTACAACTGAAAACGAAGATGTACGCTCTCTCCGTGAACTTCTTGTTTATGGTCTTAAAGGTGTTGCAGCTTATTACGAGCACGCTTTCCATCTTGGTAAAGAAAACAAAGAAGTTATCATGTTCATCGAGAAAGCTCTTGTTTCCACATTTAACGATGCACTTTCAGTTGACGAAATGGTTGGATTGGTTCTGGAATGTGGTAAATTCGGGGTTGATGCTATGGCTCTACTTGATGAAGCTAACACTTCAGCTTACGGTAATCCTGAAATTACAGAAGTTAATATCGGCGTGGGAACCAAACCTGGTATTCTTATTTCCGGTCATGATCTTAAAGATATGGAAGATCTACTTAAGCAGACAGAAGGAACTGGCGTTGATGTTTATACACACAGTGAAATGCTACCAGCTCACTACTATCCTGCTTTCAAAAAATACAGCCACTTTGTTGGCAACTACGGGTCATCATGGTGGAAGCAGACTGAAGATTTCTCAACCTTCAATGGCCCTATACTCTTCACTACAAACTGTATTGTACCGCCACGTAAAGATGCTAACTACGCTGATAGAATTTACACAACCGGTGCGGCTGGCTTCCCAGGTTGGAAGCATATTGAAGAGAAAGAAGATGGGCACAAAGAATTTTCAGCAATCATTGAGCATGCCAAAAAATGTGCAGCTCCAACCGAAATCGAAACAGGTTCAATCATTGGTGGTTTTGCACACGAACAAGTATTTGCTCTGGCAGACAAAGTTGTTGATGCTGTAAAAAGCGGTGCTATTAAGAAATTCGTAGTTATGGCTGGTTGTGACGGACGTCATAAAGACAGAAACTACTACACAGATTTCGCTGAAGCTCTTCCAAAAGATACAGTTATCCTTACAGCTGGTTGTGCAAAATATCGTTATAACAAACTTGATCTGGGTGATATCGGTGGTATCCCTCGCGTGCTGGATGCAGGACAGTGTAACGATAGTTATTCACTTGCACTTATCGCTCTTAAATTGAAAGAAGTATTTGGTCTTGAAGATATCAATGATCTGCCAATAGTTTATAATATTGCCTGGTATGAGCAAAAAGCTGTAATCGTGTTATTGGCTCTTTTGTATCTGGGTGTGAAAAATATCCATCTTGGACCAACCCTGCCGGCTTTCCTTTCACCAAACGTGGTAAAAGTACTGGTAGAAAACTTCAACATCGGTGGTATCACTAATGCTGATGATGATATCAAATCGATGATTGGATAAGTTTAGCAAAGAACAAAAACGAACAATAGAATAAATGTAAGGGTGATCTTCAGATTGCCCTTTTTCCCTACATGCAATAATGATTTATCAAATCGATTTTTCTAAAATAATCTCAATTGTGTAGCAATTTTCGGATGAAATGTTCCAATTATAATAAATGGATTATGAGATACATGATGATGTACTTGGGTAGTTCCTAAAAAAAGATGCAAATCTTTTGTTTTTGCAAAATCTTCAAAATACTTTTTCTTAACGTCATCAATAGCTTTCAATTCATTACCTTCATATTTAGATACCAATCTCCAGTATAAAGCACCAATTTCCCAATCTTCTATCATCATCTTACTCTCAATTCCATTGATATCTTCAACAATGTATGAAAATTTATAAGGTAATTTGTTAACTACATCAAATGGATTTTCTTGGTTCTCGAATAAAAGTAGTTGTTCGCTTTTTGCTTTTAATTTTCTTATTTTGTCTTGATCCCAAGCTCTATCTACTTCTTGGTGTACAAAATCCTTAATTATTGTAGGTTTGAAAACAGCTAAAGATGTGCAAATTGTTTTATTTTTTGCTTCATGTATTAATTGAGTTATGTCATTGTATACTTTGGTAAGAACTATCTCTTTTCTCGAAGCCCAATTGTTTGATGTATCTAATTTGTTGATAACCTTTATTTCGCTATCAAATGAATATGGTCTAAAACTTTCAGGTCTGAAATCACTTTCGTTTTTTACTAAATCTATCTCTATCCATTCATACTTTTTGTACTGTTGCTCGTATGATTTCTTTCTAAATGGGATAGGGTAGATTCTAATCCAAGAACCATCTTCTTTAAATCCGGCTGTACATACTA
>JAQICU010000001.1 GCA_027858325.1 Candidatus Cloacimonadota bacterium | reverse complement strand
CAAATATTAATAGCAAAATTGATAAAGAACGCAGATAAATATGACAATTAAACTCTGTAGCAAAATTGAGGAGACGTGAATGAAAATCGGTTTCGATAATGTAAGATATTTAGAAGAACAGACATCAGCCATTTTAGAAAGGGTAGGAAAATTCGGTAACAAATTATATCTTGAATTTGGCGGGAAGATCATCTTCGATTATCATGCTTCACGCGTGTTACCGGGATTCCACCCTAACGTTAAAATGGAACTTTTGCAAAAGCTTAAAGATCGTGCCGATATAATTCTCTGTATTTACGCTGGTGATATCGAGCGGAAAAAAATTCGTGCTGATTTTGGGATAACCTATGATGTTGATGCTTTAAAATTAATTGATGACTTAAGAGAACGTGATATTAATGTAGCCGCTGTAGTAATTACCAGATTTGAAGAACAGCCGGCTGCTATTATTTTTAAAAACAAACTTGAACGCAGAAATGTAAAGGTCTATACTCACAAATTCACAAAAGGTTATCCAACAGATGTTGATCTAATTGTTAGTGAGGAAGGGTACGGAGCGAATGATTACATTGAAACCACCAAACCACTGGTAATTGTAACAGGACCCGGGCCTGGAAGTGGAAAGCTGGCCACTTGTCTTTCACAAATGTATCATGAACATGTAAGAGGAAATAAAGCTGGATATGCAAAGTTTGAGACATTCCCCATCTGGAACATTCCTTTGAAGCATCCGGTGAATATTGCTTACGAATCTGCCACAGCTGACCTTAAAGATTATAATCTTGTAGACCCATTCCATTTGGAAGCTTATGGTGAAGCAGCTATCAATTATAACCGCGATGTTGAAGCATTTCCGGTACTTAAACGTATATTGGAAAAGATCACCGGTGGAAAAGCGATCTATCAATCTCCTACAGATATGGGAGTAAATCGGGCAGGTTTCGGTATTATTGATGATGATGTTACAAAGGAAGCTTCACGTCAGGAAATAATTCGCAGGTACTTCCGCTATAAATGTGAATATGTAATGGGATTTGTAAATAAAGATACTGTTGATCGTGCTGAATTAATCATGAATGAAGTCAATGCAAAACAGGAAGACAGAAAGGTTGTTGAGCCGGCACGTGAAGCATCTCTACAAGCTGAATTAGATGGGAAAGGGAATGAAGGTATTTACTGTGGATCTGCAATTGAATTACAGGATGGATCAATCGTAATCGGTAAAAATTCATCACTCATGCATTCTGCATCCAGTCTAATATTAAATGCAATAAAAGTGCTGGCAGGAATTCCTGATGAAATTCACCTTCTATCACCTCAGGTGATAGAATCTATACTTGAACTTGAAAAGAATATTTTGGGTGAAAAATCAGTAAGTCTGGATATGGAAGAGACTTTGATAGCACTAAGTATTAGTGCAGCTACAAATCCAACATCCCAAGCCGCTATGGAGAAACTAAGAGTATTAAGGGGCTGTGAAGTTCATATGACCCATATTCCCACTCCTGGTGATGAAGTCGGTTTACGCCGGATCGGGGTTAATCTTACAACTGATCCAAATTTTTCAACTAATAGCCTATTTACATCATAAAATTAGAATTGGAGAAATATTTTGGCTAAACACATCTTTGTAATTGGTGGAGTTTTATCTTCGTTGGGAAAAGGGATCGCATCTTCCTCCATTGGACTTCTATTAAAGAAGATGGGATACAAAGTAGTAATGCAAAAATTTGATCCATATTTAAATGTAGATCCCGGTACCATGAGCCCCTTCCAACATGGAGAAGTTTTTGTTACTGATGATGGTGCAGAAACGGATCTCGATCTGGGCAATTATGAAAGATTTATCGGTAATCCGCTGAACAAAAAATCTAATTCTACTTCCGGTCAGATCTATGATACAGTTCTAAAAAAAGAGAGACATGGCGACTACCTGGGAAAAACTGTTCAGGTTATTCCTCATATTACTGATGAGATCAAAAAACTTATTACAGATATTGGACAAGATTGTGATATTGTGATGACAGAGATCGGTGGAACCGTTGGAGATATTGAAAGTTTACCATTTCTGGAAGCAGTTAGGCAATTTAGAATGGATGTGGGATTAGAGAATTGTCTCTTCATTTTCCTTACCTATGTTCCCTACATAAAAGCAGCTGGTGAACTTAAAACAAAACCTACTCAACATGCCACAACCAAATTACGCGAAATAGGTATTCAACCTGACCTCTTAATTTGCCGTTCAGAAATGCCTTTGAATGAAGAGATCGAAGCCAAAATATCACTTTTTACAAATGTGCAAAGAAGCAGAGTTATAAATGCTTATGATGTATCAACTATCTACGAAGTACCAAAAGTTCTGATGAAAGCAAAAATCCACGAAAGAATTTGTGAACATCTTCACCTGAGACAAAAAAACATTGATTTTTCAGATTGGGACAAGATAATAGATAACATAAAGAATTCTACCGACGAAGTTGAGATAGCCGTTTGTGGCAAATATACCGAACATCAAGACGCCTATAAAAGTGTTGGAGCAGCACTGACTCATGCTGCTGCGGCTAACAGACTTAAACTCAAAGTTAAATGGGTAGATTCAGAAAAGATCAGTAGTAAGAATGATATTGAAAAACAGATGGCTGATGTGGATGGTATTCTTGTTCCAGGTGGTTTCGGAATTCGCGGTATAGACGGAAAAATTGCCATTGCCGGATTTGCCAGAGAGAACAAAATTCCATTTTTTGGTATCTGCCTTGGTATGAAGATTGCCGTAATTGAATTTACACAGAATGTATGCGGTTTGAAAGATTCTTATAGTAGTGAGTTTATAGAAGATTGTGAACATCCGGTTATCCATCTCATGGAAGATCAGAAATATCTTGAGAAAATGGGCGGCACAATGAGATTAGGTGCTCAACCATGTGTACTAAAAAATGGAACTTTAGCAAAGAATATTTATAAGAAGAATGAAATTTCTGAAAGACATCGTCATAGATATGAATTTAATAATAAATACAGAGATATAATTACAAAAAATGGAATGCAGATCGCTGGAACTTCTCCTGATGATCTGCTGGTAGAAATAATAGAAATTCAGGAGCATCCTTTTTTCATTGCGGTTCAATATCATCCTGAATTTAAATCACGACCGGATAACCCTCATCCTATTTTTTGGAATTCGTAAAAGTAGCTGGTAATAGAAGTATAGAATAGACTTGCGAAATACACGAAAGTACAGATTACGATGTAGGGTCAATTCCCCGAATTGACCGACAAGCTTTGTTTACTCATCAAAATCTAAGGGTCAATTCCCAGAATTGACTGATAAATAATTTAAGTGTATTTCAAAATCTAAGGGTCAATTCCCAGAATTGACCGAGAACCAGCGGACGATTAAGGGTAATCGTCCCTACTGCCCCGACATTTCGACTCCATTCGACAAGATCAGGACAGACTCCATGGAGAAATTTCACGTATATCTGCTCATTTATAAGTTTGTCTTCGGATGGATATCCTATCGTAGTCGAGTATGATTAAATAAATTTGCTTTTGCGATTATTCTTCTTTGTTTTTATAAAATCTTGTGGTAGGATAGGCAAGATCAATATTCTTGTTCTTGGCAAATTCTAATAAGATATCTTCCCAGAGAGCTTCAGTGTAACCTCTTCGTTTTCTGGTTTCACATAAATGACGAATAGTAAGTTTTACTCCATGCTCAACAACACTTGTATAAACTATCGGTTTTAACTCTTTATAATAGATCATATATTTTTTGGCAGCTCTCTTAATTTGATTTTCCATTCTTTTAGTAATATGTTCACCTTTTTTATTGGCAATATCCAGTAAGATATTTTTAGCTTTTTTCCAGTCACTTTCAAATGTAACAACAACTTCTATTTCATTCCAGAGATATTTAAAACCCTTATCATAATTTGCCAGATCCTGAGTGAATATTTTGCCATTTGGAATATGGATCAACCTGCCTGTACTCTGATCGGCATGAACCCAATTCCCGATCTCCAGAAGTGTGAATTCAAAGAAACTTTGATCTATCACATCACCGGCAAATTCACCTATCTGCACCCTATCGCCTACATTAAAAGGACGCCTTGAAATGATATAAAGCCAACCGGCAAGATTTGCTAGAACATCTTTTAGAGCAATAGCAACACCTGCAGAAAGCAACCCCAAATATGTAACCAGAGATTGTGCACCTTTAAACCAGATCCGCCCCACAAGGATCAGGATAATTATAAAAACAGTAGAATTTATCAATTTACGCCAATGATATTGAGTTTTTATATCGGAAATATTCTTATTGATAACTTTAATAATTAATATTTTGATCAACCAGATAATAATGATCAATGCTATCGATTCTACGAGTTTGATCATAAATGGTGAATTGATGTAGGGTAAGCTCTGGATAATGTTCTTAATAAATTTAAAAAAATCTGTCATTAATCACTCCTGAAATTCTTTATCAATCGTATCTCAATTCTCCTGTTCTTTTTTCTGTTGGCTTGTGTGTTATTAAGAACGAGTGGTTTAAATTCACCATAACCCATTGCCTGCATTTGCTCCGGTGGAAAGAAATTGTTATCCATAAAAAATCTCACAACATTCAGTGCTCTCGCTGATGAAAGTGCCCAATTAGACGCATAATCACCACTTAATATAGGTCGGTTATCCGTGTGACCTTCCACTCGAATCTGCCACCCGGGTTCATCCTTAATCTTACCCTGAATATTTCTGGCAACTTGAGCTAAAGTGCGCAAAGATTCCCATTTTAAAAGCGCATCTCCAGTACTGAATAGTACTTCTCCTGGAATTGTGATAACCTGTTCTTTAATATCTAAAAGTGTATCCAATTTAGCAAGCTCGATCAAACGTTCATTTTGCTCAACTA
>JAQICU010000304.1 GCA_027858325.1 Candidatus Cloacimonadota bacterium | reverse complement strand
GTATAAGCTTCGCTTTAAGTTCCGAGTCAAAAATCCTACTTCAAATCTACAATATTAAAGGTGAAAAAGTTAAAAAGCTTATTGACGGTCAAATGGATGCTGGAATTCATTCCACTGTTTGGGACGGAACAGATTATAATGGAAAAAAAGTAGCTAGTGGAATCTATCTTTATAGATTCAAAACTACTGAAATAGATCAAATTAAAAAAATGATGTTGATTAAATAATTGGAGGAGATGTGAAGAAGTTTTTTTTAATAACGTTGCTGTTATTTACAGTACACTCACTTTTTGGGATAATGGAATATCAAAGATTGGGCGATGGATTGAGGATCACTTTTGTAAAAGATGAAAATGCATTGGAACAAAATGATCTGGAACAGATAATTGCCTTACCTTCAAGAAGTGTTGATATTCTGATTAATGAATGTAAAATAGCGGAATATTCTAAAGAAGGTGAATTACTCAGAACACAATATACAAGTGGAGAAGATTTTATCGAATTACAGAAAAGCTTTGTAATGAGAGATCTCTATGCTCATCAGATTAAAATAAACAAAACTAAAGAGACTGATGGAATATCAATTGTATTGAAAAGTTTTGTTGTTGAATTAAAGATGACAGATCCGATTCCGATTCCACTAAAGTTATCTTCAGCATTCCTGCCGATCTATCGTTCAATTGTAGATAACTTCGATAGGTCATACTTGCGAGATGCTTCTGTGGCTCCGTCCAAAATGCTAATTATAACTCATGAAAGTTTGTTGAACGAGTTGCAGACCTTTACCGATTGGAAAAATCAGAAAGGAATTGAAACTGAAGTTGTAACAAAAGAAGCTATTGGCAGTACAAATGCTCAGATAAAAGCTTATATACAAAATATTTATGACACATCAGAAGAACCACCCGATTATGTTCTGCTTACCGGTGATACGGATAACCCATACGAAATTCCTTCTTTCTATATAGTTAGTACAGGAGGAGATAGTAATGTTACTGATCACCCATACACACTTTTAGAGGGTGATGATTATTTTCCTGAAATGATTATCGGGAGAATGTCATTTGATACAATAATACAATTCCAGACAATTATAGCAAAAACTTTATACTATGAAAAAGAACCTTTCATGGATACTACTCACTGGTTTGAGAATGCCACTCTTGTAGCCGGAAATTACAGCTCTTCACCACCTTTACCATCTACTCCTGTCAAAGTTACGAAATGGCTTCGTGATAAAATGTACAATTACGGTTATAATGAGATCGATGAGATCTATTATCCTCCTAACAATCCAGGAACATCTTTAATTACTGCTTCTATAAATGAAGGTGTGGGAGTTGTGAGTTATCGAGGCTGGGGAGATGTCAATGGTTGGCACTTTCCATATTATCATATAGATAATCTGGAAGCCTTGAATAATTACAAAATGTTGCCCATTATGACATCAATTGTATGTAATACCGGTGATTTTGCAAACAGTGTTGATCCTTGTTTCGGTGAAGCTTGGTTAAGATTGGGTAATCCTGGTAATCCACGAGGTGGCGTGGCATTTGTAGGTCCTTCTGATCTGCATACAAGTACAAAATTAAATAATTCTATATTCTCAGGACTCTGGTATGGAGCGCTGGATGAAGATAATCTTGCTTTTGGAAGCGCAGTATTACGAGGGAAATATGAACTTTATGATAATTTCCCATTGAACAGAGAACCCGGTGGTGATGTAGAATTTTATTTTAATGTTTATAATATTCTCGGTGATCCCTCATTATCCATCTGGACAACAGTTCCTCAGGAGATTTCTTGTACCCTTCCTACAGAAGTTAATGTGGGAACAAACTTCATTGAGATAGATTTGACCGATCTGAACGGAGCAATAGTAACTGCAATTAAAGATGATGAATTTTCTTCTACTGCTGTTGTAGAAGACGGTTCTGCTCTTATATATCTTGAGTCATTAACAGCTGGTGAAATTTTACTTACTATTACAAAACCAAATTATCATCCATTACAAGACACAATTAATGTAATCCAGACTAATGTTGATCTTGGTCTTGAAAATGTTGCTCCAGCAAGTGCTGTTGTTGCGGGAGTTACTGTACAGCTTGATCTTACTTTAAAGAACTTTGGAACTCAAACTGCAAATTCAGTCTCTGCAGATCTTACTTCAAATAATGGTTATGTAAATATAATTACTACATCTGCCGATTTTGGTGATATTAATGCTGGTGCCACAGCAATAGAAGGATATGAGATCGAAATTAATCCTGATTGTCCAAATTATGAGATCGTCGAATTTGATCTTGATATATCTGATGGCAGCACGGCTAAATTCCAAATTATAGTCAGCAGTTTGATCTTTGAATTTGAGAATGCTGTTGTGAATGATGAGAATGGTATCCTGGAACCTAACGAAGAAAGTGAAATATCAGTCGCTTTTAAGAATATCGGTTCTTTTGATGCAACATCTCTTAATGCAGAGCTGATAACATTAACAGCTGATGTAAATGTGCTAACTTCCAACTTTAATATTGGTAATGTGAGCGTTGATGAAACAGTTACTGCGGAATTTACTGTTCAGGCAATCGAAGACTGTTTTGTCGGGATAAGCGTTCCATTCCAAATAGATATCTCTGATACTGACGGGCTTACAACATCCATTTATTTTAGTCTGGAAATTGGAGATGTGAATCAATATGCACCGACAGGTCCAGATGTTTTTGGTTATTATGCCTATGATAGTTCAGACCAGTTTTATATAAATTGCCCTGAATATGAATGGATCGAGATCGATCCGCAGGAAGGCGGCAATGGACAGGTATTTGAACTTGGCGATGATAGATCAGTAACTATTCACATGCCATTTGATTTTCCATTTTATGGTGAAGTAGCCGATAGTTTAACAATATGTACGAATGGCTGGGTAGCAATGCAACCGACCTGGGAGACTTATTTTAGAAATTGGAATATTCCTTCTGCTCTAGGTCCTTATGGAATGATTGCTCCATATTGGGATGATCTCATCGGAGAGGAAATTGGATATGAACAATTTGCTGATATGAGGATCTGTTATTACTATGATGAAACAGAAAATATTTTTATCATTGAGTGGAATGAGTGTATTAACAGATATGATATGACATCTGTTGAAAAATTCGAACTGGTTCTTTATGATCCTGTTTATTACCCAACAATGGATGGCAACGGGGATATCCAATTTAACTATGAATTAGCCAATAATCCTGATGTATCTAGTAATTATGCAACTGTGGGAATAGAAAATTTCGATCAATCTGAAGGATTACTTTATACATATGCTAATCTCTATCCACAAAGTGCTGCACATCTTCAAAATGAATTTTCTATAAAATTCACAACTCAGGAACCGGAATTTGCAGTTCCTGCAATTCCAACTGCAGATTTTATAGTCGAGAGAACTTATGGCATTGTTCCTTATGAAGTGAGTTTCATTAACTTCACATCTCCACCCTATTTTTATAATGAATTCATTTGGGAATTCGGAGATGACGGTACAACTTCTGACGAACGGCATCCAGTTCACACTTTCTCTGATCCTGGAAGTTATGATATAACACTTTTGGTTGAGAATATTGAAGGTTCAGATGAGATAACAAAAAGTGGTTATATAAATGTCTTTTCAACTGACGGATTGATCTGGCCGGGAGATACTAATAATAATGGTGTCGTGAATGCAGAAGATATTTTGCAGATAGGTGTTTACTGGCGTCAAATTGGTAATGCACGAACAAATACATCTCTTGTCTGGGCAGCTAATGATTATCCTGGTGGATGGGAAATTGATGTTGCTTCATTGGCAGATTGCGATGGTAATGGGGAAATAAATATCGCTGATGTTCTCGCAATAGGTTTGAATTGGCAGGCTACTCATAACACAATTCTGGGTTTACCGCCATTTACCCCTGAAGAATTGGAAGCAAGTCGATCAAATTTCGAAGATATATATTATTCTTTAGGAAATTCAGGAAATGAACTGCTGATCAAAAATTATATTGCTCGTGAATTTGGTATGCCGATAATTCAACCAATCGAGATAAATAACTTAAAGCAGAATTACCCTAATCCATTTAATCCGGAAACCAATATTTTCTATTCAATCATAGATAATGGTATAGTGGAATTATTCGTCTATAATATTAAAGGTCAACTTGTGAAAGAACTCGTGAATTCTTCTATGAATTCAGGTGAACATAATATTGTTTGGAATGGAAAAGATTCATACGGTAAGAAAGTGAGTAGCGGTTTGTATTTCTATAAATTGAAAGTAAACAATAAAACAATCGATACAAAAAAAATGATGTTATTGAAATAGTGACACAAAGTTACATCTTTGTGAAGTAAAATAGAATAATGGAGAATAAAATGTTAAGAAATGTATTTAATCCTGAATTATGTGGGAAAAGAATACTCTTACTGATAGTATTTGCGATAATGATATTTTCGATATCCTGCTCAAGTAGCGTTACAACAGAACCGGATGTAGAGAATCTTAAATTGATGTTCAGTCCGGCAGAACAAACTGTTCCTGCAAATACAGAAGCTGATTATGTCATTCAAGTTGAAAATGCTGATAATCTTTTTGCTTTTTCTGCTGAGATCGTTTTCGATAATTCAGTTGCTGAATTAGTTCAAGATGCGGTGGTAATTGGAGGATTCTGGAATACTGATCTGTTAGAATTGAGCATTGTTGAGGATGACAGATTAAGTATAACGATCAGTTTACAGCAAACTTCAAATGAAGATGGTATTGATGGCAATGGAGATCTCTTCACTCTTAGCATTGAGGGTATTACAATTGGTGAAAGTGATTTAACTTTTGAGAATTTGCAAATGATAGATGAGAATGGTTATACAGTTCCTAACTTTGATGAAATTGAGATAATCAGCGGGAAATTAATAGTAGAATAGTATGTTTGGGTTGATAATTGGGCTCTTGTTATTGCTTTCATATGGAATCTACGAATTCCAGAAATGCAAGATCAGCAGGAAAAAAATTCCTCTGATCATCCACATAAACGGAACCAGAGGTAAATCTAGTGTTACCCGTCTTATATCTGCCGGACTTCGTGCCGGAGGGAAGAAGACGATCGCTAAAACTACCGGTTCTGCTCCATCGCTTATTTTCGAGGATGGGAGTGAAACTCCTATCATAAGACATCATGGAGCGAATATAAAAGAACAGATCAAGATCATTAAATTCGCTGCAAAAAGAGATCTTGATATTCTTGTTCTTGAGTGCATGGCGGTTACTCCTGAGTACCAATGGGTTACGGAACATGAGATCGTACGATCTAATATTGGTGTAATCACTAATTCTCGTTTAGATCATCTTGATGTAATGGGACCAGGTCTAAAAAATGTAACACGATCTATCTGTAATACAATTCCCAAACATGGTGTGTTATTTACTGCGGAGAATAAAGTATTTCCTATTCTTCAAAAAGAAGCAAAAAAAATCCACTGTGAGATAATTCAATCTCGTGATTCCGGAATTTCCAACGAAGATATGCAGGGATTTTCTTATATTGAACATAAAGAAAATGTTGCCCTATCTTTAGATGTTTGTGAGCATTTTGGTATTGATAGAAGAACTGCATTGGAAGGTATGTATAAAGCAAAACCGGATATTGGCGCAATGGAGATATATAAACATATAAGCAAGGATAAAGAGCTTCATTTTGTTCATGCTTTTGCTGCTAACGATCCGGAATCTACGGAATTTGTAATCAATTCGGTAAAAGAACTTTTCCCTAATACACACGCAGTTGGTATTGTTTTAAGTACAAGAGCAGATAGAATATTCCGTTCTAAACAGCTAGTGCGTATGCTTAAAGTAGTAGATTATGAACATCTGTATTTGATAGGGGAGCAAACCAAGACAATATTTTCTTATGCAATGAGTAACAAATTAGATAAAAATAAAATTACTGATTGCGGTTGGACAACTGGAGTTAAGTTGACAAATTGCGTAGTAAAATTACAAACGAAAGAGATACTTATACTCGGTATTGGTAATATCGGTGGGAATGGTGGAGTTATTGTAAATTATTTTAAAA
>JAQICU010000160.1 GCA_027858325.1 Candidatus Cloacimonadota bacterium | reverse complement strand
TTTGAATGAAATTGATAAGATAGATTTTAAATTGAAGGGCTTGCTTAAATATTAATCTGTTAGCCCTCACCTAACCTCTTTTGGAAAAAGAGGAATAAGAAATGTTAAGTTTATGCCCTCACCTAACCTCTCCCAGCGGGAGAGGAATAAAATTGGCTAAGAGAATATAATTAATAGATCCCCTTCTCCCGCTGGGAGAAGGGACAGGGATGAGGGGAATAGATAAAACCAATAGCCCAGCCATTAATGGCTGGGCTATGCAAGTTAAAACGAACTAACTTTTGATCATTTGATCAGTAACATTTTCCTTGTTTTGTGGTACTCATCCGTTACCATGTTGTAAAAGTACATTCCACTAGCTACAGATTTACCGTTATTATCCCTACCATTCCATACAGCAGAATGATATCCAACGTTCTTACTCTCATCAACCAGAGTGCGGATCTTCTCACCCTTAATATTGAATATCTCAATTCTAACTCTTCCAGCATCTATAATTGAGTAATTGATCGTGGTTGTCGGGTTGAATGGATTTGGGTAATTTTGGTTTAGATCAGTAGTAACCGGAAGTATATCTCCGGCATCAGAACCCTCTTCAACCTGAACTATCCAGATAGTTTCAATGTTATAATCTTCATCAGAGGCAATTGATTTGATCTCGATATCTCCAACGACCTCGAAGATGTGAACGAACTCTTCTGAAGACTCGGTCTGTAAAACATCATCCACAAACCATGCGTATTCTATCGTACTATCAATATCCTCTACATCCACACTGAAGGTAACCATGCTGTCTTCTACAACTGTAAATTCAAGTTCTTCCGGCAGGAAACCGATCAATACAGGTTCATCGTTAACCGGAGTTACGATCACATCCACATCATCCTCTGCAGTTGCTCTGGTTACATTGTCATCCACGATAAAGGTTAGCGTTTCGGTTCCATTCCAATCTGCAGTTGCTCCAAATGTAACTTCAAAACCATTAATATCAACTGTGATCTCTGTATTACCTGTAACTGTGAGCGTGAGATCATCCAGATCAACATCATTAATGAACTCCGTAAAATCAACCATCAGTCCATCATCTTCATCAAATGTAAAATCATCAGGTAAAACAATTGTTGGATCGTCATTTACGGGAAGAACAATCACATCAACAACATCATCTGCAGTTGCTCTGCTGTTTTCAATAACAGATTGTTTTTGTTTTTGAGAACTCCTACTGGTTGTAAAGGAAGCACGTTCACCTTGTCCATCATCAACAGTGAAAGTTAGGGTTTCTGTCCCATTCCAGTTTTCTGTTGCACCAAAAGTAACTTCCAATTCATCAATATCTACAGTAATCTCAGTATTACCGGTTACTGTTAAGAAGAGATCATCCAAGTCAACATCTTCCACAAATGTTGAGAAATCTACAATTAGCTCATCATCCTCATCAAATGCGAAGTCATCTGGAAGAACTATTGTTGGATCATCATTAACTTCAGTTACAGTAATATCTACAATATCAGAAGCAACTGCTCTATCCATATTGTCGTTAGCTGTAAAGGTTAGAGATTCGGTTCCATTCCAATCTGCAGTTGCACTAAATGTTACTGTGAAATCAACAATATCAACCATTACTTCAATATTTCCACTCACACTTAATGTAACAATGTCTCCATTAATATCATTTATAAATGGAGCAAAATCTACAATTAGTCCATCGTCTTCTGGGAATGTAAATACGGGAGGTAGAGCTATTGTAGGTGCATGATTATTAGGCTGCAGGAAGCCCGGATAATTTAGATATCCAGCGCTTGTTTCTGCATCATCGGCAATTCCCAGCATTGAGCTCTCGGTAAGTTCATAACTTGTAGATCCCGGGGGAGATGCCTGATTGGCATTCCCTGTGAGAAATCCACGTTGGATCAGTATATAATTGTCACTGGATGGCTGGTCTGCAAATAGAGCAGAAACCAATACCAAGCAACTTAATAAGATCAATAATTTTATTTTCATATTTTCTCCTTGTCCTCCGTAGTTTTAACGTTGGGGGACTATCTCGCCCTATCCGGTAGTTGCCGGAATAGGCGGATTATTTATTTCAATTCCTTTAGTTGTTGTTGCAGCTCTTCTATCTGCTTTTGCTGTTCTTGCATGGCTTCAATTAATACAGGAATAAGACCAATATAATTTATTCCTTTATATTCAATAGTTTCAACATCTTTTTCAGCACCGTCTACACCCTCATTTTTGTCATAAGAATGAACATTATCATCCACCAGACCCGGCAGGATCTCTTCCAGCTCTTGTGCTATCAGGCCTATCTGTTCACCCTCAGGAAGTGCAAATTGCTTTTCTTCTTCCATTTGAACATAATTATAAGTATGTACTTTCATTTGCATAATTTTAGATAAAGCTAGCTCTAATGGTTGGATATTTTCTTTTAAGCGTTCATCAGAGGGACCTGAGAGTGTTCCAGTATAACGAAGATTACCAGAAAAATAACCAGCATAATTAGTGCCAGTACCAGTACTATAGCCATAAACTGCATAATTTGTACCTGACCCTCCGGATACATAACCACGTACTCCAGTGTAACTATAACTTCCTGTGGGAATATTATAGCCCTCAACACCATGATATCCACCTATAAATCGACCACCAATACCATACCAATCTTGGGTCATGCTTTCACCTTTAACGCCATACTGATCACCTGCACCAGTGTATTCTCCAAAGACACCATAACTACTTGATGTTGTGGCATGTATACTTCCTGGGAGATTTAATGGTACATCCACATTTAAGGTTACAGCACCGGAAGTTCCACCACCATTTAAACCTGTGCCGGCTGTAACGGCTGTAATATCACCCCAGGTTGTAGAGGCAGGCATAAAGTAAGTTGAGTTATAGCCATCCAAAAGGTCAGCATCAAGACCTGAGCCGGAACCCATATCATCTAATGAGTAGGCAGTTTCGGCTTTAATGGCATATGGAACGCTGGCAATAGCTGAACGAGGCGCAAGTGTCTCTCCACCTACAACCAGTTCCAACCAGGGAGCAGCAATATCAAAAAGGGCACCCGGTAAAGGAGTTACCGAACCTAATTGAACATGAAAGACTCCATTTGCACAGGAAACATCCTGTGTTTCACTCCAAAGTGCAGTTCCACCGGTTTCTACATTATAGATCAAAAAATCTAATGTGACTACCACGTTAAGGTAGTTCCCATCACTATCAGCAAGTCTGCCTTGGTAGTCAATTGTTTGGGGTATATGTGCCCATAAGCACAACGAGGTAAAAAGTAAAATGATGATAAATAAGTTTTTCATAACGATCTCCTATTAGTTAATTAATACCTTCAAGTATCATACTGGAACTTCTGCATCAACAGCATGATATATCCATTTTGCGATAGTAACGATTAAAAAACTTGATTTCGAAATTATAGATCATTTTTTATAATCCCATCAACGACATTCATAAAAAATATTTTACAAATCATTTTGGCAAGATATTGCTATTTCAATTCCCTTATTTGTTGTTGCAGCTTTTCTATCTGCTCTTGCTGCTCTTCGTGTTGTTTTTGCTGCTCTTGTATAGCTTCTATTAACACCGGAATAAGACCGATATAATTTATGCCTTTATATTCAATCTGTTCCATATCTATTTCTGCACCTTCGATACCTTCATTTTTATCGTAGCCATGAACATTTTCCGAAACCAGCTCAGGAAGAATTTCTTCCAGCTCTTGTGCTATTAGACCAATCTGTTCACCTTCTGGAAATCCTAATTTTTTTTCTGCTTCCATTTGCTTATAGTAATATGTATGCACGTTCATCAGTTTTATTTTGGATAGTGCATTTGCGAATGGTCGTACATTTTCTTTGAAACGTGCGTCGGATGCATTGATGAGTATTCCTGTATATGCTAAATTACCTGCAAAATACCCGGCATAGTTAATGTTACCATCATAGGCACCTCCAAAAACTGCAACATTTACGCCTGTACCACCACTAACACGGCCATATATTCCATAATAAGTGCTACTTCCTGATGGGAGCACTTTTCCTTCAACACCAGCATGGCCTCCTTCAAAAAATCCACCTGTACCCGCCCCATCTGTGGGTCTTGCTTTGCCATAAACAGCTTTGAAATTATAAGCACCAGTACCTAAGAATTCAGCATGAACAACATGCGTATAGGCACTTGAAGAACTTGAAGTAAAGTAACCGCCATAGTAACCTAAGCTATGGCCAGAAACACCAGCACCTGTAGTAGTAGTAGTATTATAACCAAAAACAGCATGTCCCCCATTTATGTTGTTTCTTCCATAAACTGCTATATTAGATGCACCTAAATAACCATAATTACCGCTACTGGTATTTTTTCCATAAACACCCGATCCATTACTGGTATTTTCACCTTTGATAACACCATTTGGGAGGGCAATACTTCCTGTGAGGTTTAAGGGAACATCTACATTTACTGTTACAGCACCAGATGTACCGCCGCCATTCAAACCTGTGCCGGCTGTAACGGCTGTAATATCGCCCCAGGTTGTAGTTGCCGGCATAAAATAAGTTGAGTTCAAGCCATCCAGCAGGTCGGCATCCAAACCGGAACCGGAACCCATATCGTCTAATGAGTAGGCAGTTTCTGCTTTGATGGCAAAAGGAACGCTGGCGATAGCTGTACGAGGTACAAGTGTCTCTCCACCTACAATTAGTTCCAACCAGGGAGAAGCAATATCAAAAAGAGTACCTGGTAAAGGAGTTACCGAACCTAATTGAACATGAAAGACACCATTTGCACAGGAAACATCCTGTGTTTCACTCCAAAGTGCAGTTCCACCGGTTTCTACATTATAGATCAAAAAATTCACTGTGACTACTACGTTAAGGTAGTTCCCATCACTATCGGCAAGCCTGACTTGGTAATCGATGGTTTGCGGTACATTCTGTGCCCATAAGCACAACGAGGTAAAAAGTAAAAAGATGATGAATAATTTTTTCATAACGACCTCCATTTTATTTTGTATTTATTTAGGACTACATTATTATTTACCGGCTGATCTTAATAGTTCATCGATCTGTCTTTGTTGTACTTCGTTTTGAGTGTTTAATTCTTTTATAGCTTCTATTAGCACCGGAATAAGACCGATATAATTTATCCCTTTATATTCGATTTTTTCTTCATCTCTTTCTGCACCTTCTATGCCTCTGTTTCTGTCAAAAGCATGAACTTCATCTGATACGAGCTGTGGAAGAATTTCTTCCAGTTCCTGGGCTATCAGACCTATCTGCTCACCTTCCGGCAGTGAAAATTGTTTTTCTTCTGCCATTTGTTTGAAATTAAAAGTATGCACATTCATTAGCTTTATTTTGGAAAGTGCATGCTCAAATGGCTGCACATTTTCTTTTAAGCGTTCATCAGAAGGACCAGTTAATGTTCCGGTATAATGAACATTACCACTGAAATATCCAGCATAATTTATATAACCACCAGAAGCACCACCAAAAATTCCATGAGTAGCACTTGAACCTGAAACATCAATAACTAGGCCATATACTCCGTAAGAAGTTGTCTGTCCATCTGGATATACGCTGCCATGAACAGCAAACTGCCCTCCCGTAAAAGAACCACCAAAACCGGTGATTCCAGAATTATGCCCATCTACACCAGAATTATCTGAACCTAATGAACCATAATTTTCGCTACTGTTATCTTTCCCATAAACTCCATAAGTCGTTGAACCTAAAAAACCATAATTACCTTCAAAATTATTTTTACCATAAACACCATAATTACCTGAACCTAAAAAACCATAATTTTCCCAGTAACCAGCAGAACCATAAACAGCATAACCAGAAAGAGTATTTTCAGCCTTGAAAACGCTATTTGGTGGATTCAAATTTCCGATCAAGTTAAGAGGGACATCCACATTTAAAGTCACATCGCCGGAAGTTCCACCGCCATTTAAACCTGTGCCGGCTGTAATGGCTGTGATGTCACCACCGGCAGGCAGTGTCTGCCATGAGGCAACTCCATCTACATCGGAAGTGAGAACCTTGCTTGCACCCTGGCTGCCATCAACTATTTTAATGCTGCCTTCAACATGCAGGTTTGCATCAGGAGTAACTGTCCCAATACCAACATTGCTCTGCACTATTAGGTCACCTGTCATTGTATCACCCGTAGTATTTATCCAGCGAGTGTCACCCTGATCACGGGTGAGCAAATCTATACTAGAATTGTTGTTCAGATATCCCTCTGCAGACAGATCTGAATACGCACTATACCGACCTGTATCTAGCGTTCCGCTGGTTATGTTAGATGCGGCATGATTATGAGCCGAAAGCGCAAAACTGCTTGAATTCAATCCGCCAAGCAAATCGGCATCTTCTGCTTTAATGGCATAAGGAACGCTTGCAATAGCTGTACGAGGTGAAAGTGTCTCTCCTCCCACCACCAGTTCAAGCCATCGGCCTGCACCAGCAAAAAGATCGGTTGGGAAAGTAACTGCCGAACCGAGTTGAACATGAAAAATGCCATTAGACATGGATACATCCTGTGATTCATTCCAGAGCAAAGTTCCGCCCGTTTCTGCATTATAGATCAAAAAATTCACTGTGACTGCCACGTTAAGGTAGTTCCCATCACTATCTGCAAGTCTGCCCTGGTAGTCAATTGTTTGGGGTATCTGTGCCCATAAACACAATGAGGTAAAAAGTAAAATGATGATAAATGTTTTTTTCATAACTCTCTCCTTTAAAAATTTATTCGGACAGCTTGGTAAGCTATCCCTACAATAATTTTCTTTATTAATTTTAAAAAGCCCGAATAGCACGCACATAGAATGTGAAGTACTTACTGGCGTTGGTCTGAGTGCCATCAAGGAAGTTCTGAATCCGTGCGAGGAGATTAAGGTTCTCAGTAGAACTCCAATAGTAGTTATCAGCAAAATCACCAACCGCAGTTTTTTGCAGATATAGTAAATTGAGTTCATATTTTGAAGGTAAGTACCAGTCGCCATAAGTAACACCCCCAACTATTACTGAATAATCTGCGCAAACTTTTGCGGCAAAATTTCCTGTTTGGTTATCTGCTATTTGTGTGGCTACTATAAGTGCTGTATTCATTGCACCTGCATACAAACCATCACTAGTTGTTCCTGTATAACGATAAGTACCATTGTACCATTGAATACCTGTACTTTGATCTGTTGTGGCTGCTATTAAGCCATGCTGACCAGAGGCATCCAACCAAAATATAATTCCACCACCATAGCTTTCTCCAATGTAATATGTAGTGCTTCCGGTTGAAGCTGTTGTCTGTATTGTCCCGTCTGGGAATTTAAATCCTCCAGTTGTACTTTCGACCATGCCTGAAACCGAAAGCTTTTCGGAAGGATCTTCATTACCAATACCCACTTTACCACTTGAACGCATAGTTATTGCTTTCCGATAATTTGTTGTTCCATATCGAACTTCTAAATTCAAATTTCCATTATATAATCCCGCTGAAACATCATGTGTGGCTGAAATGGTAGCTCTTCCATGTGCAGGAGAACCTGCAGCAAATTGTATATTAGCCTCAGAAACTGGATCGTCGGAAGCATTTTGGATATGAAGAATTGAATTATGAGCACTCGTATGCGACAAAGTGGATTCCACCAAAGAAAAAGTACCATTTTCCCTTGAGCCGACAGCATCTATTACTCCAGAAATATTTACATCCCCATTTAC
>JAQICU010000144.1 GCA_027858325.1 Candidatus Cloacimonadota bacterium | reverse complement strand
AGGAACCTGGACTGAAACATCAATACTTATTGCCTCTGATGGAGAAGCTGAAGATTTTTTTGGAACTTCAATGAGTATATCCGATGATTATGCAATTATTGGTGCTTGTTACGATGATGAAAATGGAGAAAATTCTGGCTCTGCCTACATTTTTCACAATAATGGAGGGACATGGGAACAGTATCAAAAGATTACTGCCTCAGATGGTCAAACCAATGATTTTTTCGCCATAACCGTAACTATTTCAGGTGATTATGCATTTGTAAATTCATTATGTGGGATTAACTATGCAGGAAAAGTCTACGTATTTTATAATGATGCGGGAACCTGGAGTGAAATATCAATACTTATTGCCTCAGATGGAGAAGCTTATGATTTTTTTGGAACTTCAATGAGTATATCCGATGATTATGCAATTATTGGTGCATATGGAAATGACGACAGTGGAAGCGAATCCGGTTCTGCCTATGTTTTTTATAATAATGAAGGAACCTGGACAGAAACAACAAAACTTACAGCGTTTGATGGTAATGAAAATGACCGTTTCGGAATATCGGTTGGTATATCCGATGATTATGCCATTATTGGTGCTGATGGTAGTGCAAATAATAATGGAACGAATTCAGGTACGGCATATATCTTTTACAATAATTTAGAAAATTGGGAACAAACTCAACAAATAGAGTCGTTAGATGCAGTACTTGGAGACCAATTTGGGCAAGCAGTGAGTATATCAGGAGAATATGCCGCTATTGGAGCAGAATATAAAAGTGATAACGGAACTTGGTCCGGTGCTGCTTATGTTTTTCACGATAATTCCGGTATCTGGGAACAAGACATAAAACTAACTGCATCTGATGCAGGTGAACAAAAGCATTTTGGGAACTCAATTGATATTTCAAGCGATAAACTCATAGTAGGTTCCAATGGAAATATAGCTTTTACACCTTATATTGCAGGTTCTGCTTATATGTTTAAGAATATTTTAGGAAGTTGGCAAGAAATAGCTATCTTAGAGGCATCTGATATAGCCAATGAAGATCAGTTTGCTTATGTTGTTGATTTATCAGATGACTTTGCATTTGTCGGTAGTCCTCGCACCGATACGAATTATGAAGATGCCGGTGCTGTCTATGTTTATGAATTAATTCCCACTACAGGTTATATTGCCGGAACAGTCACCGATAATGAAGGTAATCTGTTGGAAAATGCCGAGATCACTGCTGGAACATATAATACTCAAACAGGTATTAATGGTGAATATGAAGTTGAAGTAGAAGCTGGTGACTATACTGTTTCCTGCTATTTGGAGGGGTACGTTATTCCAGAGAATGTTCAAGTAATTGTAGTTGCTACAGAAACTGTAACAGCAGATTTTGTATTAGCGGCTGTAGTTAATGCCGATAATTATCTCTTAGCAAAAGGTCTTACACTTCTTGACAACCATCCTAATCCCTTCAACCCATCTACAACAATTAAATTTTCTATCCATAATGATTCTAAAGTGGAACTTATAATTTACAACATCAAAGGTCAAAAAATCAAAACCTTAGCTCAAGATGAATACACGAAAGGTTCTCATTCAATAATCTGGAATGGAATTGATGAATTAAATGAACCTGTTAGTTCGGGTGTTTATTTCTACAAATTGAAAGTGAACGGAAAAACAGAGGGAGTAAAGAAAATGCTACTCCTTAAGTAATACAACAAACCCAGCTTGAGAAACTCTCGAGCTGGGTTTTATTTTAAATTTGGATCTAGAATATTTCTACTATTATATGTAAATTAACAACATGTTCATAAAGTTTGAAAAAATCTCACACTATGTGCTCATTTATTATTAGTTGTATTATTTCCCCATTCGATTTTCTTTTCTATAATCTCGACAGAAATAATGAAGAAAATACCAATGACTTGGATAGTAAGGTAAATAAGATACCATAAATCTCTTCTTTTTTTTAGATTATCTTTTTGCATCAAGAAATTATCCCGTTGATCATGTACTTCCTCTAAAATAGAACTCATTTTGTTTTGAATTTCATTGCTAATAGCATCTAATTCTTCTTTTGAAGTTTCCATTTCTAATCGTTGTTTGATATTTTGATAATACTCTTTTTCACTTGTCTCATCTACTGCATAGGCAAGTTCAATTATTCTATCTTGTTTCGACTTTTGAAGATTTGCTTCAGCTGTTTGAATCCCTTCCTCTGTCTTTGGTCTAACAATCCCTTTAGTTTTTAGATCTATTTTTGCAAAAAGGAGACCTATATTTAATTCAACTTCATTGAGTAAGCATTTTAGTTCTCTTTCCCTAAACTGTGTATAAGCAAGTACATAGAGATCTCTTGATGCAATGCTTTTTCTAACATCATCTTCTATATCATTTATGCTATTGTTAAATTTCCAATTATGGAATCCAAATCCGAGGGTTGCAATAATTATTAAAACTGATCCAAAAAATTTAAAAAAATATGCTATAT
>JAQICU010000115.1 GCA_027858325.1 Candidatus Cloacimonadota bacterium | reverse complement strand
TCTCTATGGTATTCTACAAAATATGAATAGTAGTCGAATAGATTTTTCTCTCCTTCATCTTTCTGACTTATGAATCCAAGTTTGCAATTATTGATTGTTAAGATGGTTTTCTGGAAATATTTCAAGGTTGATGGAAGATATTGTTTTGGTTGATGGTATTCGACTCTTGATGTCTGTTTCAGTTTGAGATCAATTGCTGATCGGAATGTAATATAATCCTTTAATTCATTTACAGTAGAAGCGTCGATACCAATTTTTGTAAGATCTTCGAGTTTTGTTATTTTGCGGGAAATTCTATAAAGAATGATATCCTGAATATCATTTCCAGAGAGCCAGGGAAAAAAATATAGATCATTTTCTGCAATAGTATTAATATTTACCGGATTATTTTTGATATTTTGCAAAAACTCCACAAGCTCAGTGGGGTAGTAAGTTTCTTCTTCTTGAGAAAGTATCATTTCCAGTGTAACTTGTGCTACCAGCATAGAAAATAGTAACATGAAAATAGATAGCAATTTAAAACGCATAATTCAATGATATATAATGGTTGAGTGAAAGATATTGATGTGTACGAACACTATAGCAAATACTAAAATCTTTCAGATTAAACACTGCACCAATTCCGATACGATCAGGTTCATATTGGTAACTCGATAGAACTGTAAGTACTTTATGAACATCATATCTACCGGCTATCTTAAAGGCAAAATCAAAATCAGTTTCTTTTTCCAATCCTACCGATAACCAGCTCTTATCAGTAATATAAAAACAAGATTCCCACAAATATACAATTGGTAATTTCTCTTCTAAGAACTGAGAGTGAGTTATATTCCGCACACTCAAACCGGTTGAAATGCTATTGTTGTTCCAAATCAAACCCATATCTACAAGCAGTGCAGAATCTTCATGATATTCTTCAACCATATTGTATAAATAACGAACAGATGAACCTACTGTAAATTCATGATATGCGTAATTCAATGTGAACATACTGCTGCTCTCTTTATAGAGAGGATGAGCGAGAAATGAGTTTCCGATATGAAAGCCGATATCACGATATTTGTATTGAACATGGAAATTGTAGAAGGGAAGATCTTCCATACTGAAGAGATAGGTTGCGGAAGTTTCAATACCGGCAAAAGAACAGGCAGCATTACTACTGGCAGCCGAAGGAGTAGGATAAATAAGTACCAAGCCGGAGGTTGCATTTTGAACAGCTGATAGTGGAAGATGCAGATCGATAGCTGAAAGAAATGTGCAACACAAAAGCAAAATAATAATAAATAATTTCATAATTACCTCGTTACTTTACATTTAACAAACATGTCTTCTTGATCAAGAAGTAGAATTAAGGCGTATATTTTAGTGCGAAAATAATTATATTATCAAGACGGATTATACTTTAGTAAAATTTATATTACTTTATTTTGCAAGAAAAATCTGAATGAATTTATACTTTCTAAAGAATTTCTTTAAAACTGATCTATATTGTTACTTCGGTTTCAAAATCAAAGAAATGTGCTTTTTTCATATCAAATGTGATAGGAATATTTTCATCCATTTTTGGATATTTTTTAGGATCGAATCTGGCAGTGAGTTTCGCCGTAGCAGTTTTCAGGAACACAATAAATTCATTTCCCATTGGTTCTACCACTTCGCAATGAGCTTTTGCAGGTTGAGGAAATTCTGCCATCTGATCAAATTCAGCATCATAAATATCTTCCGGGCGAATACCCATTATGATCTCATTGCCGATGTATTTTTCCAGTTTTTTTGCCTTAGGGATTTCCAACTGTATATCTTCAAAAGTAAAATACAGCTTCTTACCTTTTCCAGTTATTTTTCCGCTTAATTGATTTATGGCAGGACTGCCAATGAATCCTGCTACAAATAGATTGCAGGGGTTGTTATAAATATTTAGTGGGGAATCGATTTGATGAATTATGCCGTCTTTCATCACGACCATTTTATCTGCCATGGTCATTGCTTCCACTTGATCATGTGTTACATAAATAATGGTTGTTTGTAGTTTTTTGTGGAGCTTGATGATCTCGGCACGCATTTGAACGCGCAGTTTTGCATCGAGATTAGAGAGTGGTTCGTCAAATAGAAAAACTTTGGGCTGGCGCACGATAGCTCTTCCCAGAGCAACTCGCTGGCGCTGTCCACCGGTAAGTTGCTTGGGTTTTCTATCCAATAGCTCTTCAATTTCTAAAAGTGCTGCAGATCTTTTTACTGTCTCATCAATATCTTCTTTTTTATATTTTCTCAGTTTAAGGGCAAAAGCCATGTTCTCGTAAACTGTCATATGCGGATAGAGTGCATAATTTTGGAAAACCATCGCTATATCACGATCTTTGGGAAGTACATTATTCACAATTTTCTCGCCGATCATTATCTCACCATTTGAGATAGTTTCCAAACCTGCGATCATGCGAAGCATGGTTGTTTTCCCGCAACCGGAAGGACCAACCAAAATTACAAATTCTTTATCTTCAGCGACAAAGCTTACTTTTTTTACAGCTTGAAAACCATTTTCATAAAACTTATCTATGTTCTCTACAACTACTTTTGCCATATCATTCCTCTAAATTATTCTCATAGATTACTCAATATTTGATGTCAATACTGTCAAACAAAAAAGTATTTCACTCTTATATGCGAAGAAATTAATAATATTATCAAATCTAATGAACATTTTTTAAAATCCAACCTATACCACTCAAAGAACTTTCTAAAAATAAACATGGAGCGAAGCGGAATGTTGTTTAATGTTCTGCGTGTGCTGTGAAACTTAACAGACACGCTTGTTACACGAATTAATCATTTATTATATTCTTTCAGGGCATCCTCAATTATATCTTGCTTCATAAAATATGGAATCCAGTTCGCGTTTACTACGATGCCACCTAAAATTGCTATTGATTTACCACCATCAGATAATCCTTCATCTTTATCAACACTTGTAAATGCGCCTATGATCATACCTAAGCCACCAATTATCAAACCAGCCTGAACATAATTTAGTGTTTTGTATTTCTTAAGATATTTAGCACAATTTTGATTATCATTTATAGCTATTTTAAGATTAGGATAATTTGCTTTTAAAATTTCTCCATTCTTTTTGAAAAAAGCGACATCATATTCATATGATAATCCAGTAGAAAAGGGTGTAAAAGCTCCTCCTCCTCCAGTCATTGGCATACTTTGGGAAACTTTCTTACTGAATAAATCAATTTTACCTTCAACAATCCTTCTGGCAAAAGCAGTTGTACTAAAAGGATCAGGGACTTTATGAAAGAATCCATCTTCGTTTTTATAAGATTTAATTTCTTCTAATTCAATCCTATTTTTATCACTTGTGAGAAAATAAATTTTTTGAAGGAATGGTTTCTTTTCTTCAAAATCTCCAATGATTTTTTTCCCATTTTCTAATTCTATGAAATATTCCGAATTAGTGACGGTCTCATCTTCTACTTTCAATTGAATGTGATCAATTATCTTTTCACTATTT
The DNA here is from genome assembly GCA_027858325.1 of Candidatus Cloacimonadota bacterium. Classification (GTDB taxonomy): domain Bacteria; phylum Cloacimonadota; class Cloacimonadia; order Cloacimonadales; family TCS61; genus Tenebribacter. Next base: position 53 of record JAQICU010000115.1, on the reverse strand, counting down.
AAATTATCTTCATTTATTGTTAATACTTCATATTCTTCAAGATTTAATTTTTC
>JAQICU010000018.1 GCA_027858325.1 Candidatus Cloacimonadota bacterium | reverse complement strand
ATTCATTGGTAAAACTAACCTCCGGCGGATTTGCCGGATCAAGAATCTCCAAATCATCACGCTGATATCTTGTTCTATCCTCATGTTCAAGTGTCGTATCGTGAATAAAGTAATCAGTTGTACCATACCCTTGAGTATCCATTGGACGGAAAGCCATGACAACTAAGTTACCACCATTGTAAAAATATGGAGTTGTAAGTTGGATCGTCACACTATTTGTACCCGAAGGATAAGTAATTGTTCCAGTAAAAACTTCTGTCAACGATGTTGACGGTATCCAACCATCAGTTAGATTCATTTGTGTTGTCTCTCCCAGCCAAAGGGCAGTTGGCATATCAGTCAAGTTACTTGTAAAATTATTATAATATGTAAGTGCTGTTATCATGCCTTCAGCTCCAGTTAATTCATCTGCAAAATAGATTATTTCGGTGAGACTGTTCTTATATTGAAAACTCAAAGGTGTTCTATTATTATTATCAGTTCCATCTCCAACAGTAATCTCAATAATACCAGGAGGGAACACCTCTACATTCAGCGTATTTGTTTCATCGTTAGCAGTATTCTCATCTCCAGTCAGGAATACTTTTCCATAGATCTCAACAATGCCGCTAGGTTCGCTTACTGGAACATTCCAAACCAGATTGTGTACAACAGTTTCATTGGGATTGATTGTCTGGTTGATGTCGATCGAGCTTAACTCCACATTATTATTTTTGAAGAGTTTAACTGTATAAGCATCCTGGGGATTGTTGCCCACATTTTTTAAAGTCATATCATAATTCTCTGAATTACCTGCATTAATTACTGTGTTACCGGTTATACTCATTGCTGCCAGATCGTTATCATAAGTAATTGTTGGAGGAAAAATAATATTATCTATCCAGCCGGTATCTGATCCGGTAGAAATACTAACATCTTTTGAATATTCCCATTTAAAAGTATGTGAACCTGAAGAGACATTGGTAGTAACTTGAGTCCAACCGACAGTGCCGGAAATTTCCTGGATCTGAGTCCCATCAAGATAAAACCTGAGATAATCATAATTGCTTTCACTACTTACTTTCCAATAAAAGTTGATCGTCCCATTATCGGTTATATCTCTCGTGACCTGCAAAGCAGTTGTTTGATTATCACTGATATCTCCACCTTGAGCGCAAAAATTTCCTCCATAAGGGCTGTTATTGGTAACGAACCAGTTTGCATTTCCGCTCAATTGCCATTCATAAGCAGAAAAATTCCCGGTTTCAAATCCATCAAAATCTTGAGCTAAAATCAATGTTGACATTGAAATCAACAGAATTAATAAAAATAATTTTATTTTTTGCATTATCACTCCACAACTCAATTTTATATTTTAAAATCTTAAGGATTCATAAATTTTTACTAAATCAGAATTCCCATTTAACCTTACATTTATTATGCAACTATTATTCCAGCCTTAATAGCTAAAATCAACATTGCAAACAGCATTTCCCAAAATAACAGTTTTCATGTCAAGCGCTTAGTTATCTTAGAATAAAAATTATTTGACAGATAACAGAACATTTGCAGCTGTAAAAAAGGAGTTAGTTAATGAAGAGAATATCATTTCTGATCATATTCCTATCTATATGGGTTTTTGCATCTTCGATAGTTATTGAGACAGCATCATTTACAGATTTTCTGTATGGGAATGCAGATGATTGTGAATATGATAACTGGATATCTCATGTTACCGAAGGGATCGCGGAAGAAGGATATAATCTTTACTCACCATGGGATGTGCAAACTGAAGGTTTTGGAGCATATGTCTTACCGGATGATAACATGTTGGAACAATGGCAATATATTATTGATGCTTTTCTGATTGGAAATTATGATGTTGTGCAGGGTATGCTGGATTTTTTTGGTTTTCCATATAATGTTGTAGAATTTAATGATACTGATACCGGCAATACTTACTATCTTTTACGTGAGATTTTGAATCTTGAGTATTTTGATGGAAACGGAAACTTACACGGGCAAGATGATGAGGTTGGTTCTTTCGATTATGGTTGGGGACTTTTCATTCATAATCCGCAATCTACAAATCCGATAATCGTAACTGTTCCGCACCCGAATGATGATTTTATTTCTCCGGTAATCGGATATAAATGTTTCAAAGATTGGGATGCAAAATTCTTGCTTATCTCTGGGGCTGGACGCGAAGTGTTGTGGACTAATCAAGGTAATTATTCAAATTCTCGCTCACTTTGTGATCCTTCTAGAAATGATGATGTCGCGTTTAATGTAGCTTATAAATCATTTTGTGATAACATCAGAGGAGAATTTGACAGAAGAGAATTCTCCGCACAAATCCACAGTTATGATTGGAACAGACATGATGATCACCCCGATTGTCAGATCTCTGCAACAAACAATTGCCCGAATCTACCTATCAGAGATCTATCTGATCTGCATCTCGATATGATAAATGCAACAGAGCATGTTGTTATCCCGCAGAACTCAATAGGTTCCAATGCAGAGGTTTTACTGAACGACTATTATTCGGTTTATTATTCTTATTACGATTTTCTATTTTATAATTGGAATGGTGAGCCATATCCGGTTAATGATGATGTTGATCTTCCGGGATATAGCGGGAACAGGCAAAAACTTTATACATACCAGGATTGGAATAATTATGATGTTTTTGATCCTTTCTTCCATATGGAGATGGATGAACTTCCAGGCAGTTATGAGGAATCGGAAGAAAATTATTACTGGTTTTATGGATTTGATCCGGGAACTAATATTTTCCAGATGGATCTGCTGTTTGATAAAGCTCTTGCCTATTATTCATACTGGATAGATGCAATGACAGAAATCTTACCTGAGGCTTTAGAACTGGATGATGAGATTACACCTTCAACGCCTCAAAACTTTGCAGCAATCAATGTGGATCATAACTCAATAGAGCTGGAATGGGAACCTATCTCTTCCTACGATTTTCATACATACGAAATTCTCTTTGCAAATGAACCAATAAATCCTAACAATCATACAATAATTGATCGGGAAGATCTGGCGATCCTTGCCAGTCCTTTGCGAAGTACTTATACATTATTTAACCTTGAGATCAATAATCATTATTATTTCCAGATCCGCTCTGTTGATAAAAATGGAAACGACTCTACTCCTTCAGTTGAAATTGAAGTTACCACTCCTCCCGTTGAGATTACTGACCTAGCTGCAATTGGACTTGATTCTAAAGCCAATATCAGGTGGACAGCAGAAGAGCAAAATGGGAATTTGGGATTTAATGTCTACAGGAAAATTGAGGGTGAAGAATTTATCCAGATCGATAGTTGGGCAATAAATCCCTTATTGGTTGGAACTCAAAATCCCGGTGAAGAATATTCCTACTTTGATGTGAACGTAGAAAATGGAATTATCTACACATATCAAATTTCATCGGTAAATGAAGAAGGTAATGAAATTTTCTATGATGTTCTATGTAGCTGCTCACCAGATTATTACTTCGATTTGTATGTTTCAAACTCTATCTTAACTATTATTGACACTGTCACTTTCTCTAAAAACCAATTTGCTACAGACTGGAGGGACCCATACTATGACCTGGAAAAAAATACAGTTTTACCTGACGAATATATCTTTTCTGCCTTTTATGAACAGTTTTGGGCTCCTGGCGGAATGTACCTTCAACAGCAAGTGCATGGTGAATTCTCACCTTTGGAAAATTATCAACCATGGGATTTAAAAATAAGTCCAAATCAACTTAACGAACAAACGGAAATATCAGTCTGCCCTGAATTCATTAGTAATAATGGTAATTTATTTTTGGAAGACTTGCAAACTGATCAGATCACAAATCTGATTAACGAAAATCACATCTTCTTTGCCGAAGATTCAATCTATTACGATTTCAAATTATATTGGGGTGATCTGCATCCTTATGTTAATTTTACCAATTCACAAAATCAGCTTCTGCAAGGCGGAGACGAATTATTAATTGAATGGCAGTCCCATTTTTATCAATTGATCGACTACTTTGATATTTCATTACAGAATGAAGAAACAACTATTATAATAGCTGATCATGTGAATCAATTGGAAGAGCAATATATTTGGGAATCTCCAGAAGATATTGAGATCCATAATGCTAAAATCGTTATTAACGTTCATTCTATCGATGGAACAATTTATGAATATCTTTCATCGGGAACTTACGGTATCGTACCATTGGAATATTCAATTGATTTCAATGAAGGCTGGCAGTTGATCACCAATCCGTGGATCAGTGAAGAATCGTTCTTCGTATCAGAAATATTTGGAACAGATTCTGAACTACTGTTCCCCCTTGCCTTTAATAATTTTGGAGCTTCGGAAGAATTTGAATTTGGGGTTGGATACTGGCTCAACGCTGAAGTTACAGGCTCTTATACTCATACAGATTCAATTATGAAAGATGAGTTTTCTTTTGCCTTAAATCCAGGTTGGAATCTCATACCAAATCCACATTTATGTCCTTATAATGCACATGGTCTTATTATAAATAATGCTGGACACAACAGTTCATTTGAGAATGCCGTTGAAGTAGACAACATAGCAAATGTTGTTTATGTTTACAGAGATGGAAAATTTGAAGCAGTAACAGATATTAATCCTTATGAAGCATTCTACTTATATGCAAATGAAGAAGGCTTCCAGGATATGGAATGTAGATTCTTCCCATATTATAACGGAAATTATTCTATCCCAGAAGTAGAATGGGAGATCGCGATCTCTGCAACTCAATATGATGGCGATGAGATAGTGGTCGGCTGCAGCGGATTTGCAACAGATGATTTTGATAATGCCTACGATCTGCCTGAAGCACCTGTGAAACCTGTGGTTAACGGGCTTAAAATGTTTATTCCCAAAAACTCACCTCCCGATTCCCTTTTCATTTATACCGAATTGAATCGTGAAATAAGATCATCTTTAGAAACCGGATTACCGCAAAGTAAGATGTGGGATTTTGTTTTGGAAACTCCAGCTTTAGATGCAGTAACACTTGAATTTGATATGTTAAACTTGCCTGAAGGTTATCACGCTGATATTCAAATTGATGGGTACAATTGGAATCAGCTTACGAATGGGAATTATATTTACTCTTTCATTCCTTCTCAAATTGGAGCAATCTCAGGCTCAGTTCTCGTAAGCAATAATGTTGCATCATCCGATGATATTGTATCGGCAAAATATGACTTTATTAACTTCCCGAATCCCTTCAATCCTTCCACAATTATTCACTTCAATGTTCCACAAGAAAGCAAAGTAGAACTATCAATTTATAATATTAAAGGACAGAAAGTAAAAACTCTATGCAAAGAAGTTCTACTCTCCGGAAATCATGAATATATCTGGGGAGGAAGGAATAATTCTAATAATGCTGTTGCTTCCGGAATTTATTTTATCCGTCTTAACAATGGAGAAAAAACAAAGGTTAGAAAAGTACTCCTCCTAAAATAATGACGGATAAATTTTATTGAAATAGTAATGTTAGTAATTCTTATTCATTACTTCCATGCGAGGTTTTCCCTACAATCCTTAATAGTTATACAAATTTGACTTGCCCCGATGTGAAGCTTGGGCGAGAATAATGTTCTATTCATAATTCTTCTTGCTTTCTTAATTCCCTTCTCCTCGATAGGAGAAGGGTTAGGGATGAGGTCGATCTTATGTTCGCTCTCTTGTTTTTATGAGAGGAAGTGAAGTTGAGTTATTTCATCAATATCATTTTCTTGGTCGGTTAACAATCACCTGATTTCAATTTATAGAAATAAATTCCCGAAGATGCGGGTTGGTTGTTGTTATCAGTTCCATCCCAAGTTGCAGATCCTTCGACTCCGCTCAGGATGACTGACAGAGTTTTAACTTTTTGTCCTTTCAAGTTGTATATTTCAATTTTGGCATCATCAATGTTGTCTGTGCTTAATGTAAAAGAGATCGTGGTGGATGGATTGAATGGGTTAGGGTAATTTCCTATAAGCTTGTTGTTTGCCGATAGCAATTCATCATAAACATTTGTATAGTTCAAAGTCATTATAACTGGTATGATCAATTCATCTTGCGTAGGATCGTTATGATAAATTACAATTTCAGCAGAATATTGACCGTTCTCAAGTCCATCCGGATCGAAAGTTAATAGTATTTCTTCATATCCATTCGGTTGAATGAACAAGGAATCTTGATCAATTTCCAGCCAACCTGCATATTGAGATGAATCCGTAACTACCAGTTCACAATTTAGATCGTATGCACCAATATTTGAAAGAATCATTATCCCTTCATGAATCTGATTTGAAGTTATAGTTATTTCTACAGAAAGCGGATTGCACTGAATTATAGGAGGTAGAACGCATTCTGCTGACAATTGAACAACCAGCTCTGGTGTATCGGGATCATTGCTTGTAATTGCAAGTTCACCAAGATATTGTCCTATCTCATAGGTCTCAAAGCTTATTTCCAGAACCTGTTGTTCTGAAGGAATTACCGTAAATTCCGTTGAACCAAAATAATTAAAACCTTCTCCTGAGATTACTACATCTGTTACATTAAGTGTATCCAATCCAAAATTGGAAATTTCTAATTCAAGTGAATATGGATAATCAGGGAATGTAATCCCGAAATCAAGTTCATCGTGGGAAACAATTATATTTGGGATTGGATCTCCAATAAGGAAATTTAGATATTGTCCCATCACTTGAGCTTTAGTATTTTCATTTGAGCCATCTGCCATTGCTCCAAAGAAAGTTGAGGATGCAATTGTTCGATAAGATCCGGAATCATAATAGCCACTTCGAACAGCATCATCCTGAGAATGCATAAGTGGAGTGCCTTCATTGAAATCCAAAATATCTATACCATAATCAGCATTTGAGCCATAAAGGTAATTCAAAGAATACCCTGTAAAAGTCTCTGTACTGTCTGCGATAAGTGTCTCAATTTCGCTGTAAAGATTATTCGGAATTGAATTTTCACCCAATCCAAAATAGGGACGCAATAAAGCATGATCACCGGTACCAATAATGGCACTTTCCAAGTATACAGCTTTACCTGCATTTAAGAAATTAATAATTTTTTGCACATCTTCCGATCCGACCGGATCTGGTGGAGTCCATCCTCAACCCCCACACCAAATACCAGCAGTTGCAAATATAATATCAAATTGAGACAGATCATCTGCTAATAAAGAATCAATTTCGGCAGTAACACCATTTGCTGATAATGCAGATTTTAGCCCTGCTTCCAACCCCACATAATTCCATGGATCTTCCGGATCTGAGATCTCTGATCCGTCATCTCTATCCCATATAAGTACATTTTGTGCTGTGAGCAGAGTTAAGCTTAACACAAACAAAATTAAAATCATTTTTATTTTCATTTAAACCTCATTATATATTTATTTCATAACTATGCAATATATGTACCAAAAAACCCCTTCGGCAACTACCGGATGGGTAAAAAAAACACTTATTCTTTTTTAAGACACCTTATGACTATCTTTATTTCATTAGGATCATTTTTCGTGTAGCAGTATAATGCGCTGTCTTAATCTTATAGAAATAGATTCCGGAAGAAACTGATTTACCTCTATCATCTTTTCCATTCCACACAATTTGATGATTATCAGCTGAAAGTTCATTATCAATTATAGTTTTAACTTTTTGTCCTTTTATGTTAAATACTTCAAGTTTAACGTTACCGGCTTCTTTAATTGAAAAAGAAATTGTAGTTTCAGGATTGAATGGATTTGGAAAGTTTGCCTGAAGTTTATTCGTTATAGAAGTTAGTGTGTCATCGTTACTGCCGGTTGTATTAGAATAGTGAACATCATCAATGTACCAGCCTTCACCAGTTACAAGTACAGCACTTCCCAGCACAAATCTTAACTGTGCAGTTCCGTTATAATTAGAAAGATCTAACGTAACCTGCTCCCAATCTATGCTTCCAGCAAATACTGGAGTTCCTTCTTCAAAAGGAGATGATGGGATATTCATAATTGTACATGGATAACCACCTGTAGGTTCGATCTGTTCCCAATCTCCGCCATTTACAGATATTTCGATAAGACCGCTATCCCAAGTAATTGGATTATTTTCGGAACCTACATCCATCCAATGATAAAAAGTTACTTGTGCTCCAGGTAAAACTTCAATTTCCGGCATGACTAGAGCAGCATGAACAAGATTGGAATAATACAGATCACCAACCCCGCCACATTTCATTGAGAAATTCCCATGCACAGTATTATTATGAAAATCTTCCAGATGCCATTCATCAATGTAATCATCTGACAGGATCATGTGCTCCCAACCTGCATCTCCATTTTCAAAATCGTATGCATAAAATCCAATAGGCAAACGTAAAATAGATTGGAAAGTAAACTCACTACTGTCAACTATGTGTACATCCATCTCAGTAAAATATTCATTTGGGCAATTTTCTGCAATTTCAACAATAAATGGTGTCGTAGTGGTTCCTACTGAGTCGGGAGCAATAGCTGTAATTACATCCAGTCCGCTTAAAGAGACAAACGGATCTGAAGTAAATAATTGAACTTCAGAACCATATGCAAACCCGTTCCCAATATTATGAAAACTTACGAAGATCTCACCATTTTCTCCTGGGTCGAGTATCTGATCCAAGCCATCTAATACAATAAGATCAAAATCCTTAAATTCCAAAACTGGAGCATTACAATTTAGTTCAAATCCACTAATCCAACTATTACCATTCGAAGTAACTTCAATTTCAAATTCAATTGTGAATGCGTTAATAAAGGTCAAACTAGATGAAGCTGGGATTTGACCTCCATTCATTGTATCATTAGTTATAATGATTTTATCTGACTCTGTTGTAAGAATAGCCGTTACTGTACTTCCTGTTGGTTGTACCCCAATATTCTGCAAAGTAAGATCGATCTGAAGTGTATCAAGAGACTGATATGAACCTTCTGCATGAATTCCAAGTTCAACATAATCCACGTCATAGCAGATGACATACATTTCTGGAGAGATTATTACTACCTCTGCAGAATAGCGATAATAATTCTGCTTTGTAACCGTAACCTTCATTGTATTATTTGGTACCTGTTGAGGTATAATAATTTCAACCGGTGCACCAGTTCCGATAGCAACACCAATTAATTCACTATCAACCGAAAGACCGATCAAAGCACCTTCGTCAGCTGTTACAAAAAATGATTCTAATCCTGACATTAACTCATAATTATGTTCTACTGTAAGTTGTTGAGGCATCTCAGAATGAACAGTGGAAAATGCACCACCATGATGATGGAACAAGTTATATGTAACTTCTTTATTACTTGCGTTATACGGCCAGCTTGACTGTTGCAGGAAGTACTTTCCTGCTGCATTAGCAAAGGCAGGTCTTATCCAATCAGATTCCGAAGGAGCAATGCCATATTGCGGAAGAAATTCTTTCCACATGTTGTCATACATTCCCCAAACAAAAGTATCGTTAACAAAAGAATAGGAAACTTCTGAAGCAGCAAGTAAGCCAAGAGCTCCTTGTTCATGCCTGTGGAAAACTTCAGCAAAACAGGTTTCAGTTGCATTATATTTTCCTGTAAGGCAATTAATTGAAAAAACAAAAACAAGATCATCGTTATTTAATCCACCAAGATCTCCAATATCATAATCAGGTTCACCCCAGCCGGTAATGCTGCCATGATCTCTATGCTGAAGCATAAATGCTCCGCTGTTTATTGCATTATTAATTGCTAAGGCACTTCCTCCTGTCCAGCCACCTAACTCAGCCGGAGAAGAGGGGATATAACCTTGTCCATTTGGACCAAGTACGTTAAGTACAGTAATTGTATTTGTGGCTGTTGACCATGGATCGACATCAGGATTTCCTTCATAAACAGCATTTATCCTAATTTGATCTTTACCCAACACATTATGCCAGAATCCTCCTACACTTTCGGAGCATATCTGGAACCAGCGCTCTGTCTGCCATCCAAGTGCAGTAATTGGGTTATCATAGAAATTCGGATTTGTAGATGGGTTTCTCTCATATTCAAGAATTTTACCTATCATAGTAGAAAGATGATCTTCATTCTGAGCAGTCATTCTTGCCAGAATTACATCCGGCATATCATTATTTGATACATCTGCAAAGATATTATCAGAAACGCAGTAATTATTCCAAATTGGTGAAATGATCAAGCTTCCGGTAGTTCCATAATCACCCAGTAGAAGTACTGCAGAGGGTGGGATATCCCAATTATTATAAGCATTATCTATATAACTTTCTATCGCAGTTACAGTATTTCCACCGATCTCGGTAGTAGTAACAACACCAGTGCGTATCCCCTGTTCATTTCTAAAAATACTTAAAGAATCTGCCCATGCTGTAAAAATTGGATCATCAGGTGTGATAATAATATATTCAAAATCATCTGTCCTGCTTGTTGAAGATGAATACTCTGTTAGTGGTAGTGAATCAAAGTTCATAAACACATCGCTTAAAATTGAATCCCACCAGATACTTCGCAATCTTTCTTCACCGAATTTTCCTGAGCCACCATTAAAACTGATTCTAATTCTGATATCTTTGTAAACAATAAGTTCTTTATTTTTCGAAATAACGTTTTTCTATTTATATTCAAAATTTCTGCGGCTTTACTTTTATTTCCATCAGCTTGCTCGATCACTTTCATAATAAAACTCTTTCAACATTATTAATAATAGAATCGAAAGACGCATTACTATTGATAGATAAAATATCTTCACCAATCTCTTTTCAACTCATTTCTGACTTAACTAAAATCTAATTTGATTATGTAAATATTTTTAATAAAAAACTCATTTAGAATTAACTTCACTTTGCTGGAATTCTATCAAATCTGCAACCTCTTTTTCCATTATTTCTAATTTTATAGCAATTATTAAAGAATCCAAAAAAAAAGTTGACGAGATTATCTTTGGTTCATAATTGAAACATATGTTTTAAATTAGTGTTTTAACATTCTCAAAAGGAGAGAATATGAGCAGTAAAGAAATTAAGCAAAAAATTATACTAATGACTATTGAATGCATTGAGCAGGAAGGTATTCAAAGCGCTACAGTAAGAAAAATAGCTGACATGGCTGAAGTAAATGTGGCAGCAATTAATTACTACTTCGGTTCTAAAAAACAACTATTTGAAATTGTGATGAATACAAACTTGAATGAAAGCTTTGTAAACAACATAAATGATTATGAAGGAATGTGGAATACTGATACCCATAAAGCTCTCAATAATTTTTTGGGAGACACTTTGGAGGGTGCGGTTAACTACCCGAATCTGACTAAAGCTCATTTCAACGAGGTTTTCAATAAAAACAATTTTGAATCAAATTCTGTACAACGACTGAATAATTTTTTGAGAGAATTCTACGAACTTACCCGCAGCGAACTGAAACAGGATGACGATCTGAAAAGCAGAATTGCGATCAGTCAGTTATTTTCTTCCATCCTGATTATCGGAATGATGCCGGATTTGTTCAAGAAATTTTTGAAT
>JAQICU010000009.1 GCA_027858325.1 Candidatus Cloacimonadota bacterium | reverse complement strand
ATTAGTTATTTTATTAACAATGTCGATTTGTGTCGGTTTATTCGCAAATAAGATTCCCACACAAACTTATGAATTATCGCCTTCAGCTAACATTAATGGTATAACAACACTAAATAGAGAAATGTGGGATATTTTATTCACCTTCAATACATCTGCAGCTTATATGGCAGGAATAGAAACAGATGGTGTTAATATCTACACTTCAGCTTGGAATGCAAGTACTTTCTCTCGGTACGATATGTACGGTGTTCACTTGAATGATTTTACGATTGGAGGTGTGGGGTACGTAAGAGATATGGCATTTAATGGAACATATTTCTATGGAAGCGATGCTTCAATGAATATCTTCATTATGGACCTTGCTAATGAAAATCTTATCGGTACGATCCCTGTAACTTGTGCAGGTATTAGCGGTGTACGTCACATAGCTTTCGATCCTCAACTGGATGAAGGAAATGGTGGTTTCTGGATTGGAAACTGGGATGAACTTGGTGCTGTTACAATGAGTGGTGCTCAGATCCATGCCAGTATGGCAAATCCGGAAGATCTTTATGGCAGTGCTTATGATGATTGGACCGAAGGCGGACCATACTTGTGGTTATTCTCACAAACCGATTATGCTGTTTTGCATCAATTTGATATTGCAGCTCTTGCAGTAACTGGTGTAACTCATGACGCTACTGATATTCCCGGATACATCCCAGGAGGTATTGCCGGCGGATTGGCTACTTATACTAATAACCTGGGTGCTTTTGCTATGCTGACCAATATTCAGCAATCTGTTAATCCTAACCTTGTAGGTGTTTACGAAATTGCAATTGTAGCAGATCCTGAGTCACCTTCCATTCCTACAGATGTAACCCTTACTGCAGATGCCGGAGGTGCATTGGAAGCAACTATTGGTTGGACATGTCCAAACACAAAAGTTAATGGTGATCCTTTAACCGACCTGGATGAGATGCGAGTTTACAGAGGGTTGGATATTATTTACACTGATTCTGCACCGGTAATTGGTGGATCTAATTCATATACTGATAGTTCAGTTCCCGCATCTGCAACGTATACTTATAGAGTTGTAGGTTTCAACGATTTTGATGAAGGTCTTGCAGCATATCGTGCCAGCTGGGTTGGAGAAGACGTTCCTAATGTAGTTACAGATCTTTTACTAGAGCAAACAGCCACGGGAGAATTATCCGCTACACTAACCTGGGTAAATCCTACTAACGGTCTTCACGGCGGTTCTTTCAATGAGCCTATTCTTGGATATCACATTGAAAGAAGTGATGGTACTGTATTAGAGGTCTCCGGTATTGTAACAGAATACATAGATGACGCACTACCGGGTGCTAATTATTATTACTATATGGTAGTTCCTTATAACCTGGTCGGAGATGGTGATCCTACAACATCAAATACGGTATTTATAGGTCCGAATACTATTAGCGGCACAGTAGAGCTTCTGGATGGTTGGGGTAATGTGGAAGATGTAGTGATCGAAGCTGGTGGTGAAACAACTAATCCATTTGCAAATGGAACATATTTTATCGAACTGGAACCAGGTACTTATGATGTAACTGCTACTATTGCCGGTTATGGTTCTGAAACAATAGAAGATGTTGTTGTTATTGAAGGTAGCGCCACAACAGGAATAAATTTCTGGCTGGTTACAGGTTCAGAAGATATTCTTATATCAGCTACACAGCTTAACAGCAATTATCCTAATCCATTCAATCCGGTTACAAATATTGCTTACTCAATTAAAGAGACAGGCAATGTTACGATTGAAGTTTACAACTTAAAAGGTCAGCTTGTTAAAATGCTTATTAATGACGTAAAAGAGACAGGTGACTATACGACGATCTGGGATGGTACTGATAGTTGCAATAATCCTGTGTCGAGTGGTGTATACTTCTATAAAATGAAATCTGGAAACTACACTGAAACTAAGAAAATGATCCTAATGAAATAGGCTTCGCCAATGTGGAATAGACTTCGCATTCCACCTGGTAAACATTTCATGGGACAGGTCCTAATGAAATAAGAGAATTTCTCCCCGACGGTTTTTCGTTGGGGCAACTTATCATTTCTGAGGGAATAGATTTACTCGTTAGCAAGTTGAACTTGCTAACGCAAGTGTGTCGATAAGTTCAACTTATCAACAAGAGGATTTTTGTAGGGGCAATTCACGAATTGCCCGATGAGAGATGTTAACTTGTTCCAAATCTAAGGGTCAATTCCTCGAATTGACAGCTAAATAATATTAAGGTTTTAAGCAGAATTAAATATGTTACGAAACAGAAGCTTCAAGAATTATTTCCTTCCCAAGCCGAAGCT
>JAQICU010000374.1 GCA_027858325.1 Candidatus Cloacimonadota bacterium | reverse complement strand
AATGATGATTATGAAAGAGATTTCACACCAACAGACCCACCAACCGGAGTAGTTCGTCAGACATCAGAATTTGATCAGATGGAAGGCATTTTGGTCGTCTATCCACTTGGTGTTCCTTATGGGATGATAGCAGAGATGTCACAAGATATCAAAGTATATACGATTGTTGAAAGCTATCAGCAAAGTCAATGCGAGACAAATTACCAGAACAATGGTGTGAATATGGCAAATTGTGAATTCATCAATGCACCCACAAATACATACTGGGTACGTGATTTTGGACCCTGGTTTGTTGCAGTTGATGATGAAATCGCAATAGTGAATTTCCCTTACAATCGGCCTAGACCGGATGATGATGATATTCCAATAGAGGTTGCAAACTATTTTGGATTGGATCTATATGGAATGGATCTGGAAAATGCAGGTGGAAATTATATGTGTGATGGAAATTTCATTGGTGCTTCAACGGATCTTGTTTATGATGAGAATCCAGAACTGACTCCGGCTCAGATAGATCAACTTGTTCTCGACTACTTAGGAATTGAAACTTATCATGTTACCATAGACCCGCTTGATGACTACATAAAGCATATTGATTGCTGGGGAAAATTCCTAGATGTAGATAAAGTATTGATTGGTCAGGTTCCGCAAAGTGATGATCGTTATGAAGATTTTGAATTTGTAGCTGATTATTTTGCTGATCAGACTTCAGCCTGGGGAAATAATTACGAAATATATCGAATTTATACACCCGGAGGATATTCTCAACCAACACCCTATACAAATTCGCTGATATTAAATAATAAAGTTTTCGTTCCTCAAACTGGAAGTCAGTGGGATGATGAAGCATTGGCTACTTATGAAGACGTAATGCCTGGTTATGAGATAATTGGGATTTATTCAAGTGGTTGGATTGATACAGATGCACTTCATTGCCGAACACGTGGTATTGCTGACAGGAATATGCTTTATATCCAGCACGATCCAATCCTGCAGGAAGTACCTGCTGGTGAAGATATTGATATTACTGCGCAGATCGTACCTTACAGTGGAGAACCACTTTATACTGATTCGCTTATTGTAAAATACAAGATCAATTCTGGAGATTTTAATTCGTTAGTAATGCAATCAACCGGTAACGATAATTATGTTGCTTCCATTCCTACCTTAGATCCTGGAAGCGAAATATTCTATTATATTCATGCTGTCGATGAATCAGGAAATAGTTCAAATCATCCGATAATCGGAGAGTTTGATCCGCATATTTTTACTGTGGAAGGAAATCCTTTACCTGCTGAATTGGTAGTAGATCCTGTTTCATTCACGCTTGAAATGTCATCAAATGAAATTTCAGTTGAGCTCATGGAAATGTCAAATATTGGTGGTACTTCGATGGATTATGATATTACCGAATCGGCAGATTGGCTTTCTCTGGATCCAATCTCAGGAACTTTGTTGGCTGGAACTTTCATAAATATTGAATTAACATTTGATACTACTGATATGATACCTGATGAATATACAACAGACATTATTATTTCCGATAATAGAGAAGAGACTTATGTTCCAGTTACTTTAACTATTACGGGTACGAATACTCAAAATGATATCGCAGGTCTTGAAACAAAATTATTAGGTAACTATCCGAATCCGTTTAATCCTGAAACAACAATAAAATACAACTTAAAAAATGCTGCTGATGTAACTTTATCAATTTACAATACAAAGGGGCAATTGGTTCACACTTTAGTAAATTCATCTCAAGTTGCAGGAATGCATAGCAAAGT
Source organism: Candidatus Cloacimonadota bacterium (assembly GCA_027858325.1). Lineage (GTDB taxonomy): Bacteria > Cloacimonadota > Cloacimonadia > Cloacimonadales > TCS61 > Tenebribacter. Next base: position 14,406 of record JAQICU010000374.1, on the reverse strand, counting down.
ATGGAATGGCAAAGATACAAATGGTAGAAACGTTTCCAGTGGTATATATTTCTCAACACTTGATGTGAAAGATGGAGAGAGTGATTACACCAGTGTGAAGAAAGTTATCTTAGTGAAATAAGAGAATTTAGCCTGACCAATCGTATATGGTCAGGCAACTTCTCTATTCTTATTGAAATAAAAGAAAATTATAATAGATCTTTTGGCAGCCTGATTACAAAGGCTGCCTTTTTTTTGGAAGTATTTTAAGAAATAGGTTGCAAAAAAAAAACATGTAACTGAATACTCCACCTCGTATTCGTTAGCAGAAAATCGGAGGTGAATTATGGTTGATTTTCCCTGCATACAAAATGCTGACTTGAAAGGCAAAGTTGTTCTTGTTCGCGTTGATCACAATGTAGTCAAAAAAGGGTTGATCCATGATCCGTATAGAATAGATGCCACTTTAGGAACGCTATATTATATCAGTGCTAAAGGTGGGAAGTTGATCCTGATGACTCACATTGGCAGACCCAAAAACAAGAAAACCGGAGAAATTGAAATTTCCGAGGATACATCCGTATAGCCGATCGTAGATTATTTGGAAAGCAAGTTACATATAAAACTTAAAATTCCGAAATTTATTGAATATCCTACTCAAGGTTATCTGGGAGTGGAAACTTCTGTGAATCATATGATCCGAGAACTAAAAGAAGATAAGATCGAAGGGATCTATCTTCCCAATACTCGCTGGTTCAAAGGAGAAGAATCCGGAGGAGAACTAGAAGATCAATTTGCACATCAATTGGCAGGATTAGCAGATATTTTCATTAATGATGCCTTTGGCTCATGGCAGCCGCATGCTTCCACAGTGGGTGTAACTAAATATTTACCGTCTTATGCCGGATTCCTGATGCAAAGGGAGATTGAAAATTTGCAGCGTATTTATAAACCCCAGAAACCATTTCTCGCTGTTGTTGCAGGTTCTAAATTTAATACTAAAATACAACCACTATATAAATTATTGGAAGTTGCTGATTACTTAGTGCTGGGTGGAGTAGTTTATAATGCCTATCTTTGCGCTAAATATGGTTTTACAATAAAGGGAATTTCTGACAACGATTTGGCTCTGGCAGAAGAATTTGTGGAATATGCAAAAGATTTTCCTGGTAAGCTTGTTGAACTTCCCGTAATTGTTGAATCCGATGTTCTGGAAGGGAAACATACAGGGAAATATCGCTCACATAATATTAATGAACTTAAAGCCGGAACAAACTTAAATTATGTTTTAGATATTGATAAAAGTTCATTTGATATCCCGGATGTTAAAAAAATATTTCAGATCTCGCAAACGATTTTAGTGAATGCAGTAATGGGATTAACTCCTCATTTCAATGAAGGAACAATTGCACTGGATGAATTGATAGATACCAACAGTGATGCTACAAAACTTTATGGTGGTGGTGATACAATGCAGGAATTGAAACGGTTATTACCCGGTTTATATATTGTTGCTCTTGATCATCCAAAATATTACATTTTCACCGGTGGAGGTGCCGTTCTGAAGGCAATTGAGCAAGGTTCTCCCAAAGGTATGGCACAGGTAAAAGCACTGATTGACAATGCAAAATAAACTTAATTATCAAATTAAAATAAATTGGAGGATTAATGTTTGATATTCCCAGAATTCAAGATGCAGATCTGAAAGGAAAGCTGGTTTTAGTTCGAGTTGATCATAATGTTGCAAAAGAGCATATGATCAAAGATCCGTTCCGTATTGATGTGACTTTTGGCACATTGTTCAATATCCTGTCAAAAGGTGGCAAGCTGATATTAATGTCTCATGTAGGTAGACCCAGAGATAAGAAAACCGGTAAGATCAATATGGATTCTAAATTTGATGTAAAACCGATTGTAGATTATCTTTCTAATAAACTTTACACAAAATTCATTGTCCCAGATTTCAAAGAGGATAAAGAAAATGGGGGTTACATTGGCATTGATACGGGAGTTAATCTTCTTATTAAGAAATTGCGAAAAGGTGAGATTGATGGAATTTATCTGCCCAATGTTCGCTGGTTTAAAGGTGAAGAGGCACATGGATTAGAAGCCGAAAAACTGGGAGAACAATTAGCCGGATTAGCAGATGTTTTTGTCAATGATGCTTTTGGTTCCTGGCAGCCTCATACTTCTACTGTACTTGTAACTGAGCATCTTCCATCTTATGCAGGATACTTGATGCAGCACGAAATTGAAAACCTAGATCAGATCTATAATCCAAATCATCCTATGCTTGCTATAATTGCCGGTTCAAAATTTGATACCAAGATCGGTCCTCTAAATTCACTTCTGGAAAAAGTAGATCATTTAATGATGGGTGGAGTTATTTACAATGCTTACCTTAGTGTTAAACATAATATTGAAATAAAGGGAATTGCTCCCCAAGAAATTAAGATTGCCAAAGAATTTTATGAGCTTTCTAAAAAATATCCCGGCAAAATGATAGAACCACCATTTATTGTAGAATCCGATACACTAGAAGGGAAAATAGCAGGTAAATATAGAACACACGATGTAAGGAAATTGAAATCGGGAACAAAATTAAATTATGTCCTCGATGTTCATGAATCTTCGTTTGATGTTCCCGAAATCAGAGAAATTGTACTAAAAGCCAAAAGTATTTTTGTAAATGCAGTTATGGGCTTTACACCGCATTTCGGTGAAGGTACAAAGAAAATGTATTCACTTATCGATGAGAATATAAAAGCCAACAAAATGTATGGTGGAGGAGATACGCTTCAGGAGCTTCGTTCAATGTTACCGGGGAAATATATAAAAGCAGTTGATGATCCGAATTACTATTTCTTTTCCGGTGGAGGAACGATACTAAAAGCAATTCATGGGGGAAAAGTAACCGGATTGGCTCCAGTGGAAGCTTTGATAAAAAATAAGCAGCAGTGGGAAGATTAATTTTAGGAGTTAAAAAATTAGCCATGGAGTTCACTAAGAAACACTAATAAAACTCTCTTAGTGTTATTTCGTGTTCTTGGTAGCAGTCTATGCACAGGAGTCATTATGGTTTCATCTTTCAGTAAACGGGTAGTCGAGATCATAAAAAAAATTCCAGCAGGGAAGGTTGCAACTTATGGTCAAATAGCAACACTTGCAGGTAACAATAAAGCTGCCCGACAAATTTCAAGGATCCTTCATTCATCTTCCGAAAAGTATGATCTTCCCTGGCATCGTGTGATCAATTCGCAAGGGAGAATATCATTGAGATCTGGCGATGGACTTGAAATGCAAAAGGCTATGCTGGAAAGTGAAGGAATTCAAGTAATCGTAGATAGAATTGATCTAGTAAAATACAAGTGGAAAGATATATGACATACTATCAAAAAATTAAAATCTTGACGTAAGTTTTAATTTTTTAGTTATTTGTAAAGTGCAAATAGAAAAACTTATTAATAAAATAGGAGGGTACTATGACAAGAGTTAACAAGTTATTAGCAGTTTTTATTATGATTTTAGGATTATTGTTTATAGGTTGTGAGGAAGACCCTGTAGGTCCTGATGAACCTGGTACCGTAGAAGGTATTGTTACACATCTAAATACTGGCGCTGAAATAATTGGTGCTGTTATTAATGATGGTACAACTGATGTTGCATCATCAGGTGCAGGAGGTTCTTACTCTTTCGAAATCGATGAAGGTACTTACACATTTACCTGTACTGCCGAAGGTTATAATATGCAGGTTGCGGAAGATATCGAAGTTGATGCAGGAGAATCTACTAATGTAAATTTCCAGCTTGAACCTATCAATGTTTTAGAAATTAATAGTAATATAGTTGGTAATGTTTCTTGGACTAATAATAATATTTACTTGATTGATGGGGAAATTCTAATTTCTGCTGTTCTTACGATCAACCCAGGAACAAAAGTTAAATTCAAAGATGGTGCTAACTTTGTTGTTCAGGGCGCAGCTGGTGGTTTGATAATTGCTGAAGGTACAGCCTTGTTACCAATAATTTTTACTTCCTGGCATGATGATGCTAATGGGGGTGATACAAACGGTAATAGCAATGCGACCGATCCTGCTCGGGGTGATTGGGATGATATTGTTATTCATGGTGATAATAATGCTTCTGCTTTTGATTACTGCGAATTTTATTATGGTGGTGGGTATTATGATAATTATGTATTATATCTTGATCCCAATACTGCAGTTAGTATAACCAATTGTATTATTGCCCATAATCAGGGAGAAGAAGGAGCATTGAACGCATACTCAGCAGGAAGTGGAACAGTCATACAGTATAATATTTTCTACGATAATATCTGGCCTTTAAATATAAATACTGTCTTTGATCTGGATGATACAAATATTTTCCACGATCCGAATGGTCGTTCCAATATAAATGATCATAATGGTATTCTGGTTAATGGTAATGACTTTGATGGGCAGATAACCTGGGGTGAAACAGAAGTGCCGTATGTTTTAAAACAAGGAGAATACTTATTACCTGCTGGTAATTCACTAACTTGCGAACCTGGTGTTATGCTGAAACTGGATGAAGGAGTGGATTTATGGATCAATGGAACTATAACAGTTGAAGGTAATTTGGCAGAACCGGTAACTTTCACTTCCTATAAAGATGATACTGTTGGTGGTGACACAAATAATGATGATGTTATTACTTCCCCAAATCCGGGTGATTGGGATTATCTTATGATTCAGGGTATTAATAATTCTTCTTCATTTGATTACTGTGAATTCTTTTACGGTGGTGGTTATTATGATGGTTATACCATCTATTTGGATATTGATACTTCAGTTAATATTTCTAGTTGTTCATTTATTTACAATACTGGCATAGATGAACCTGTAGTTGATGCAAGCCTTGCTGGAGCAAATACAACAATTATAGGGAATGTTTTCTATAATAATGTGAAACCATTAATGATAAACGGAAGGATAGGCTTAAATTCATCAAACACTTTCCACAATCTGGAAAATCCTTCTCAATCTAATATCAAAAATGGAATATTTGTTAATTCAGGTTTTAACATTGAAGGAAACATTAGCTGGGAAGAAACTGAAGTTCCTTTTGTAGTGTCAGCTGAGTTATTAATTGAGTCCAGTAATTCCCTCACTCTTGCGGATGATGTAATTTTAAAATTTGATGATAGTTCGATCTGGTACCAGGGAGATAACCTTATCAATTATGATGGCTCTGGTGTGTTGTTTACATCCTTCAAAGATGATTTAAATGGTGGAGATACAAATGGTGATGCCGGAAATACTGTACCTGCAACAGGAGACTGGGATGGGATATACAACGCCGGAGCTAATCCGGAATATTGGGAGATATGGGATAATATCTTATATGACGATATACATAGATAAATAGTATAAAAAAGGGATCCTTCTTGAGGGTCCCTTTTTTTATGTGATTAATAAACTATTAAGAACTATTAACAGCTATTTCCAACTGATTTAACGCTTGCATTATTAATTTTCTCGGACAGCCGAGATTCATTCGCATGAAACCTTCTCCGCCTTTACCAAATTTAGTGCCATCATTCAACGCCAGTCCAGCTTTATTAATAAAGAACTTAACAAGTTCTTTCTGTGTTAGATCCATCCCTCTGCAATCAAGCCACAAAAGATATGTACCTTCCATTGGAAGTGCCTTGATCTTGGGGATATTGTTTTGCAAATATTGCTGTACAAAAGTATAATTGTTCTCAATATAAATTAGTAATTCATCCAACCACTTCTGCCCGTACCTATAAGAAGCTTCAAGTGCTTCAATCCCAAAGACGTTCCCACCATGAAGCCCTAAATTAAGTAGAGTTTTTTGAAATTTAACTCTAATATTTTTATTGGGGATTATAACAAAAGATAATGATAATCCCGCTACATTAAAGGTTTTGCTTGGTGCGAACATTGTTAGAGAATTATTTGCGATCTTTTTAGAAATAGTTGGGATTGGAATGTGTTTATTGCCATTTAGAATTAGGTCAGAATGAATCTCATCTGAGAGGAGAAGCACATTATATTTCAGGCACAATTCGGATAATTGTTGCAATTCACCAAGTTTCCAAACTCTGGATACAGGATTGTGTGGGCTGCATAATATCATCATTTTAATATTATCAGCGAATTTTGTTTCCAGATCTTCAAAGTCCATTGCATAATGATCTTTGAGCAGTTTGAGTTCAGAAATAATAAGTTCACGATCATTATTTTCTATTGATGTGAAGAATGGGTAGTAGACCGGAGTTTGAACCAGAATTTTATCATATTTTTTTGTGTAGGTTTGTACAGCAAAGTTAATTGCAGGAACAATTCCGGGAGTTGTAACTATCCAATCCTTTTTTATGTTCCAATCAAATCTATTTTTCATCCAATTAATTATGGAAGTATAGAATGAGTCAGTAAGACCAGTATATCCAAAAATTCCATGATCAACACGTTTACGTAAAATTTCCAATACTTCTTGTGGAGCTTGGAAATCAGTATCAGCAACCCACATTGATAGAAGATCTTCCTTCCCAAAGATCTCTTTATTGTAATCCCATTTATAACATTTTGTATTCTTACGATCAATGATCCTATCGAATCTGCTCATTACAAAATTCCTTTTGTGAAGAAGATGTCGAGGGTAATAATGCTTAAAGCTGAATATGTGTCCAGATCACCAAAGACATCTTCCAAACCTTTTATTAACGCATTTATGTGACCTTTTGTCAACTTTACAAGGATGATCTTGCTGATTGGATTTTTCTCGGAAGTGAAATTAAAAAATCCCATGAAAAGAGGAGTTTTAGAAAGCAGGTTTTCCATATTTTGTGTTTCCAGAATAATAGAATCTTGGATTCCATATTCTACAAATACTTCAGTAATATCCTGCATAATGCTTTCATCTTTAACTGTAAGCAACATTAAGACTTCCTTTCCCTTTTGAGTAATTGTAGTAATTTGGTCATTTGTTTTGCGGAGGAATTCTTCATAAAGACCGATCTTTGTAGTTGATTGTAAGATTTCATCTATTACATCAGGTTCTTTTAGTATTAGAGATACTTGTGCCAGCAATTTTAAATGTGTACCTCTATCACCTTTAGGACCAACAATAGTAACAAAAATCCTGGATTTCTTTTTATCAAGAGAATCAAAATGAATGCCCTTTTTGCAGATCGCTAAGGCGATGATAAAATGATCAATTCCTTCCAGTTGGCAATGTGGGATTGCAATTCCTTTACTGAAGCCTGTACTTCCCATGTCTTCTCTTTCTTTAAGAGCGTTGAAAATAACATCTTCTTCAATATTCCTGAATTCCCTGCTACGCTTAAGAAGTTTACCTATATTGTGTAACGCTTCGGTTTTATCTTTGGCTGTGAAATCAACTTCACAACATTCAAGTTTAACAATTTCCGAAAATTCCATTATTTTCTCCTTTTCAAGTTTTTTAAAATGGCGAATTTAGAAAGTGGAGGTCCGATAACTTCATTAATAAATACTGACATTAAGATAATATTCGTCATTTCAGCAATCTCATTTTGAACTTCAATAGAAGCTTGCAGAACAATAGGAGAAGCTTGTACAAATAACATTAATCCAATTGCAACTCCTGCTTGTGGAAGTAAACTTAAACCAAGATAATTTCTTATTGGTTTTTCTACTTTCAATGCCATACTGCTAACAAAAATACCAAAGTACTTCCCTACGAATCTTAAAGTAATATACACTAAACCAGCTATTAAAATTGTTGGATCTTTGAAAACAGCAATATTTAATTCTGCACCTGCTATCGCAAAAAAGATAGCATACAAGGGTGGTGTCATTGGCTCAATAGAGAAGAGGATCCGGGCATTTTTTTTATTCATATTGATTATCATCATTCCCAGTGTCATATTGGCAATGAGAGGAGAAAGATGTAAACTTATTGCGATTGAAGTTGTAAGAAATATTATGCCTAAAGAGATGATCTTGATCTCATTCAAATTATGTTTTTTAAAAGTTACAAAATGGATTATTAGACCGCTAATTCCACCTATAACAATAGAGATGATTATTTCCTTGAAGGCGTGGATAATTGAATGAGAGATATTTACCTGCACATCTCCCATCATTGATCCTGAAATAGCAAATACAATGGAAAATAAAATTACTGTTCCTGCATCGTCTAAAGCCACAATTCCATAAAGATAATCTACAAATTTACCTCTTGCTTTTAGTTTCTCCACAATTACTACTGTTGCTGCAGGTGCAGTTGCTGCGGATATAGCACCCAGAACAAAAGCAATATAATTTGAAAATCCAATTGCTAATAAACCGAAAGAAACCAGAAAGAAAGTGAGGAACATTTGAGCTAAAGTAAGAATAAGGATCTTCTTCCCATATAATTTGAGTTTGTAAAATGAGAATTCACCACCGATAATAACAGCAATAAATGAAAGTGTGACCTCAGATAGAATGTATAATATCTCCATGTTCTCATGCCGGATCAACTTCATCCCTGAACTTCCGATCACTACACCCGCAAGTATATAACCTGTTATTGTTGGAAGTTTAATCTTCTCTGCTAATTGCCCAAAAATGTAACCGACAATAAGCAATAGTCCGGCACTAAAAATTATGTGGTGAGCAAAATATTGCTTCATCATTTCCAAAATGTTTAACATTTAATTTTCCCTAATAGTTATTATCAATATCTTTTTCTTCATAATTAACCTCGCAAAATCTGTATCAGAAAAAATGTGGTGTTCTTAATGTCAAGAATATCTAAAATTTTTTGAATATCTGAATAGATAGTTGAGTGGTCTTAAATTTCTTGACATTAAGAATGATAAATTTGGATTAGCACATACGTGCGCCCGTGGCTCAATTGGATAGAGTACTTGACTACGGATCAGGGGGTTAGGGGTTCGAATCCCTTCGGGCGTGCCATTTTTATTGCTCACGGATTTTCACTGATCAAACGGATCATAAATATTCACAAATTATAAACAATAGGGATGAGAACCCCTCTTCTTGCTAGAGTTCGACCTCGAGCTTGGAGCCAATTTTAAGTGAAACGAAAAATTGGAAGCGAAGAAGCACTGAAGGATGAAACAGCGTTTCGTCGATTCAGCAATCCCTTCGGGCGTGCCACTATTTTTTAACAACGAACAAAAACGAACAACGGATAAAAAAATATAATAAACTTTCTGAGAACCCCTCTTCTTGCTATAGTTCGACCTCGAGCTGGAAGCGAAGAAGCACTGGCAGATGAAACAGTGTTTCATTTGTCCAGTAATCCCTTCGCCTGTTGGGGCGTAGTTTAATTCTACTTGCTTTTCTTTAACGAAGACTAAGGCGTGCCATTTAATTTCGGCTTGCGTAGCAAACGAAATCAAAACAAGATTCGGCTTTCCGATGGAAAACGTATCGGTTTTATAAATTACAAATTAAGAATTACGAATTTCAAATTTCGAATGATAACATTACAACGGAATTACACAGATGTAACTTAAAAACTTATTTGGATGAGAACAGCAGTGTGGCTTTCGGAATGTAATGGAGAAAACACACTTTTACTTTCACCTCTTCTGCTCTCCTTGCACGAGTTCTACAACTTATTCATTGATTTGTAAAAGTTAAATTCCTGCAATTTCAACAAACTATCATCCTAATTTCTATTGACGTTTTAATCAAATATTTTATTTGAACTTGTGTAGTTATAAATTGCTGAAATAGGAATTAGTTATGAAAGAAGAAATGCGAAAAATTCCCGGAGTGGATAAACTTCTATATAATAACGAGATTAAAAAATTGATCGGGCTCTATGGCTCTGAACTTGTAACCTTCTCGATAAGAAAAACACTTGATGAAATGCGAACAAATATCCTTGCAGGAGATGAAGCAATCGATCTCGATGAGATCATATCACAAATAAAAATAATAATTAGATCGATTAGTGATAAGAGTTTGATAGAAGTGATAAATGGAACAGGAATAGTATTGCATACCAATTTGGGACGTGCTCTTCTGGGAGATCATGTACTGGAAGAGTTAAAACCGATTGTTTCCAACTATTCTAATCTGGAGTTTGATCTGAACAACGGACATCGAGGGCAGCGGAATTCCCATATTTCCGAACTTATGAAATTCGTAACCCAGGCTGAAGATGCAATTGTTGTGAATAACAATGCCGCTGCAGTGATGTTAATCTTAAAAACTTTTGCTGAGGGAAAAGAAGTCATAATTTCCAGAGGTGAACTGATCGAGATCGGTGGATCATTCCGCATTCCGGAAATAATGAAAGCCAGCGGTTGCAAAATGATCGAAGTGGGTGCAACCAACCGCACCAAATTTTCCGATTATGAAAATGCTATAACTAAAAATACTGCTTTGATATTCAAAGCTCATAAATCTAACTATTTTATTGATGGCTTTACTGAGGAAGTTGAATTATCTGATCTATCTGATTTAGCAAAGAAAAATGGACTTATATTTGTTTATGATCTTGGTTCCGGATTGCTTAGAAAACCGGAAGGGCTTCCATTGGAAGATGAACCTGATGTGAGAAGCAGCCTGCAAGCCGGCTGCGATATTGTCTCTTTTAGCGGAGATAAATTACTTGGTGGTCCTCAAGCCGGCATTATCGTAGGAAGATCTGATCTTATTCAGAGATTAGCAAAAGCTCCCATGATGCGAGCTCTCCGAGTTGGTAAGATGACGATTGCAGCCCTTTCTGCTGTAATGCGTTATTACATGAAAGACGAAGATCTACTTACGAAAGTACCAATATTTGAAATGTTAAATCGGAAAAAAAGTGACCTGAAAAATCTTGCAGATAAACTTCAATCTGAATTTGACGAATTTGGTATAAAATCAGAAATTATTAAAAGTAAAGCACAATGCGGTGGCGGAACTCTCCCTCAATTGAAGATCGACAGTCTGGCAATGAAGATAATTCATAATGGTAATAGAAACTACGCTAAGAAACTTCATCAGAAACTACTTGAATTGGATAAGCCTATACTTGGAATATTACGGGAAGGTGATCTGCTTTTTGATGTATTAAGTATAAAGGAAAAAGAAATAAAATATATTGCTGAAAGCGTAAATTTCATAATGAATTAAAAAAAACACCCTGCAATTTTGCAGGTTCTTTTTTTTAAACAATATAGCTTTAATTATTTAAGAAAATTTATCCACTCCTCAAATCCTGCACCAGTTTTAGCTGATAGCTCGATCACTTTCATTTTTGGATTAACCTTTTTAATATTCTCCTTAATGTCTTCCATGTTAATATCAAGGTAGGGCAGAAGGTCGATCTTAGAAATAATACATAAAGATGAAGTTTGGAAAGCAAGTGGGTACTTGAGAGGTTTATCTTCACCTTCAGTAACGCTGAGTACAACTGCGTTTGTATGAGCTCCAACATCAAATTCTGCAGGACATACCAGATTCCCAATATTTTCCACAAAAAGTGTTTTTATACCGGTTAAATCCATTTCATCAATGGCAGATCGGATCCAGGCTGATTCGAGATGGCAGTCTCCACCAAATGCACCGGTATTTATCTGATATGCTTGGATGCCGGCTTTGCCAATTCTTTCTGCATCGAGGGTTGTTTGAATATCTCCTTCGATAACACAGATCTTGTTGCCCAGTTCTCGGGCAGTTCTTTCCATTAAAGTAGTTTTTCCTGATCCGGGAGAGCTCATTAAATTAATAAAAGCAATTCCCTTACTTGTAAGATCATTACGTAATTCTTCTGCGATCTTATCATTTGCACTCAAGATGTTTTTCATTACCTTCACTTCTGTTTTATCCATTATTTATCTCCATATTTCTATTTATCGAGTCGAAAAAAATGTCGACTCGAAATGCTGCAAATACTCTGATTTTCATCTTCACAATTTTCAAAGCTAAGCTTTAAATTATTTATTTTAATCAATTCGATCCGGTAATATATTGACAGTAGTTATAATTTATTGGTCCTAATTTTGTGAGATCACACGGAAATTCACTGCATTCAAAGCAATATCGAACTTTTTTCTCTACAGCACAATGTTTTATCTTGCAGGGTCCGGTCAATTTTGGTGTACATCCTTCCTCACCATTCGGGCATATTCCTTTCTGCATTCTGGGGCATATTTCACAAGCGATTCCACAAACACTAATTTTCACGTTAATCCCCTATAATTATTAATAACTCATTTTTCGCCATTTCTCATTCCTAATTTCAAATTTCACATTCTCAGAGTGTAAACTTTGAGTTACAGTCCTAAAAACTGAATACCCAAACCGCTGAACAAAATAATAAAACCGGCAATTGCATGAGAGTATCTTTCCATTTTTTTCATTGGAACAAATTTATATCCTAATGAGGCTATATAAACCACAGTCATCATTGTTGCGATAGTTACAACTGCAAAGATTAAAGTAATGAATATCAAACCTGAAATGCTGCTCTTTGCACTGGGATACATTAAGATCGGGATTAATGGTTCACAGGGTCCCAGAACAAAAATTGTAAATAGAACCCATGGTGTAATACTTTTTTTACCATGTACGTGAGAATGCTCTTGTCTATGAGAATGAACATGCTCGTGTTTTGCCCCATCTTCATGAAGATGCAGGTGAGAATGCGGTTTGTTCCTGATCGCTTGTCGAACACCCCAAATTAGATAAACAAAACCAAAAACAATAAATGCCCAAGCTGCCAGATTACCCCTGAAAGATTCAAACATTTCGATTTTTGAAATTGCAATGCCAACTGAAATTCCAATAATTCCAAGAACTATTGAACTTCCAACATGCCCCAAACCACACAGAAAAGTAATTAACATTGTTTTTCGTAATTTCCAATTTCGGGCTTTGGACATCATGATGAACGGTAGATAGTGATCTGGACCGAATAGAGTGTGGAAAAATCCGATCGATGCGGCTGTGATCGCCAAAAGTGTGATCTCATTGCTCATTTTTGTTGTTCTCCTTGTTTTATTATTTGTTTATTTTGTTTTTTGAAACATGGAATGCAACTTATTTTACCATTCAGTTCATGAACTCTTGTTTCAGTAACTGTTTCACCACAGTATTCGCAGATCACAGTTTTCAGGATTCTGGCAAATTCCGGCTCAGGAATCTTGATTTCTACCAATTTAACTATCTCAACTTCAGAAACCGATAGTATCCAATCGATCATTTCTTCTCTGGAAAGGTCTATATGATTTAGTGTTTCTTTGAATTCAGCCGGTCTTGAAATTCTAATTGCTTTTCCGCTGTTTCTATTATAAAAAGTATAAACCATCTTTCCATGATCTTTAAAGATTAAGTTACCTTTCCCAAAAGTACATCCGGAAAGAACTTGAACAGCATCTGTTCCACAAGCATCGTTTTCTACAATTGCAACCAGTTCTTCATCTTCTGCTCTTCCATGAGAAAAATGATCTAAAGCTGCCTTTGTCATGCGGTAACCCATTGCAAGTCCGGGGCAGCTATGACCGTGAAATTGAACTGCTTCCAGATACGATCTCATGTTAACTCACCCCCGACCCCTCTCTTCGATTCAAGAGAGGGGGGCTTTTCGGGTCGTAAGTAAAGCGACGACTTGAGGTAAGCATTCTTCCCAACAAAGTATACTTTCGAGTCAAAACAATTGCATTGCCTTTACGAGGAATCTTACAAAGATATTCTTTCGAAGTAATCTCATTTAAGTTAGATTGCTTCGTTCGATGCCGTAGAAAGAATGCTCGCAAAGACATATGGTTATACCTCTTTGCCTGTTGTTGCCAAGCTGAGCGATGCGTGTTTCACACCTTTTGCAGCTTTTAATTTAGTGCACAGATTTTTCAATTCTTTCGGTTTGCCTTTAACTACAACTATCTCAAAGCAATAATCATGATCTAAATGGATGTGTTGAGACGAAATAATTAGATCATGATGGTCATGCTGGATATTGGTGAGAGTATTTACGAGATCTCGTTTGTGGTGATCGAACACGATTGTGACCACACCTGTTATTATTTTATCTTCCAGCCACTCTTGCTTGATCAATTCTTCACGAATAAGATCTGCAATGGCATTTGAACGATTTGTATAATTTTCTTCCCTTATTTTCGCATCATATTTTTCCAGGAGTTCCTTATCAATTGAAACTCCGAATCTAATCAGGTCAGACATTCACCCTCCGTGTTACGGATGCAAAAAACGTAACACAGAAATTTATGTCAAATGAAAACTACACAAATAAGATATAAAAGGTGGTTTGTTTTTTATCTAATTAATTCAATTTCCAAAATTGAATTAACATATAGTACTTTATTAATTAGATAACAATGAAATAATTTCAGATATTAGTAAGTTTAAACCATTTTTTGAATCAACCTCTTCGTAAACAACTGTTTGAGGTTTATCAGAAATCATTTTATGT